>JASGEU010000205.1:0-7945 GCA_047606065.1 Mobilitalea sp. | reverse complement strand
GTCCAAACATTACGATATCCGCATTATTCCTTATAGCTTCCTCACGCAAATCGTAGGTTGAGCTGTTCACCCCATATCGATGACCATGTGTAAGCATTACAGTATATTTGCCTATTTTAATAATCTTATCCTTGGGCAGGCGATTAAAAAAGTCATTGTTACCTGCTACCATTTCTATACCACAGGTTACCAAGGATCGAATATAATCTTCTCCTCCTTCAAAATCTCCTAAATGGATTAATAAATCGATTGGCGCAACTTTCTCAACTACCCTTTGAACATTTTGGTTCCTGCCATGGGTATCACTTATGATCAATACCTTCATTCTTTTCTCCTGAAGTTAAACAATATGTTTTCTAAGAATTTCTTTCATTTCCTTTAAAGCTTTTCCTCGATGACTAATTTCATTTTTAAGCTCCAACGGCATCTCTGCTGTTGTACACTTATATTCAGGTACATAAAAAATCGGATCATACCCAAATCCTTTATCACCAACAATCTCTTTTGCGATGGTTCCCTCTATGGTTGCTCTACAGGTTTCAATTTCTCCATTTGGCAATGCACAAGCTATCACACAGACAAAACGCGCACTTCGTTCTTCCCCTGATGCTGCTGCCAGTTTATCAATGATATATTTGTTTTTAATATCATATGAGGTATCTTCCCCAAGAAAACGTGCTGAATATACACCTGGTGCTTTATCAAGGTAATCAACCTCAATTCCAGAATCATCAGCTAAAACTATTTCACCTGTCATTTCCATAATTAATTTGGCTTTAATAACAGCATTTTCTTCAAAGGTTGTGCCATTTTCTTCTATATCCGGGTTTAGACCAGCTTCTTTTAAAGATAACAACTCAATGTCTAAATCCTTCAACAATTCCCGTATTTCCCTCATCTTACCTTCGTTTGAGGTTGCAAATATTATTCTTTTCATACTACCTCTTTCAAACTTCTATGCTTATTCTGTTGGAGGCATCTCACTGTAAGCTCTCATTATAGCGTTATATATTCCTTCAGCCACCGTCTTACGGTTTTCTGCCTTACTAAGATAATTCATGTCTGTATTGTTAGTCATATAACCAACTTCAATCAAAACTGTTGGTACAAGTGCTTTATCCATAATATAAATATCTTCCGGATGTTTCTTAATTAATCCTCTCTGTCTAAGCGGCAGTAATTTCCCTATTTCATCAGAAAATACTACAGCAAGATCATGATTCTTAACACCCTTGCTCTCCTGGTCATAATAAAGAACCTCTGTACCATTTGGAGAAGACACTGTATTTGCATTACAATGAATGCTGATAAAGTAATCACAGTTAACGGCATTTGCAAGATTAACTCTCGGATTTAAAAATACTGTTTCATCCTCATTACGGGTATAATAAACCTTAATGTCCTCTTTTTCAAGTAATTTCTGTAAGTAAAGAAGAATATCCAGGTTAACATCTTTTTCAAGATATTTGCTGCCCTTTGATAAAGCTCCAGCATCCTTACCACCATGCCCCGCATCAATTACAAGAATTTTATCATATGCTTCCGAGGGCTTCTTTAGATCAATATAATAAAAATTCTTATCCTCATATATTGTATAAGCGTAGACCGTATCAAGATCTATTAATACCTCTGTTGATTGCCCCTTCTCTTTATTCGCCTGCGTTGTTATTGTTATACCATGGCTAATATCTTTTCCATAATCCCTGGCAATGACTTCTTTTAGTTCACCATCATCTTCCTCTATCGTCTTCTCTTCGGTATATTTAGGTTCACCTTTGTAAAGCTCATTGTTTCTCACTCTAAAAATTGAATTAGCACTGATATCGTCTTGGCTTAATCCACTAAACTTAAGTCGGATACTATGACTAATATAAAGATCTTCTAATGTAATTGAACTGCCCTTTTGCTGTGGTTTTTGAATTGCAATATAGTCACTGCTAAGTTGTTGTAAAACACTCTGATCTATAAATTTTTCTAAACTCTTTAAATCACTAACTGTAACATCTGTAATCTCCACTGGGTTTAAATCAGGATCAACCTGTTCAACTGGTACATCTATTTTATTATCAGTATCTTCGTTTGCATCACCAACCATCATTTCTTCTTCATGCGGTGAATTGTTTGCAGATACTGTCACCATCTGATAATACTTGAGCGCATAGGATAACGTTATGACGGCTATCATTAACGCTACGCTTTGAAATGCCGCTTTCTTCAGCAGCGTTTTATCCATCAAGTATCCCCTCCCTTTGTCTGCTCTACTTTTTATGAATCCTGCCTTATATTTACACATTTCTACATTTTTTAATATTATAAGATAAATTATATAATATTAATTTATTCTTCACAATCACTATTCTAAATAATTATATTAATTTGTAGAAGCGTGGGCTTTCCTATGCTATTACATGTCTTTTAGGAGGTGATTCTTACTCTTATTTGACTGCTTCTTTTATAATTCGTCAAAATCATACACTGATTAGTATTATATCCTTCAAAACCATTTCTATGTTAGCAAATCTCAATTGATTTTTTCTAAATATTTCTATATAATATAGAAGAAACTGTTGAATTTATTGTTATTAATGAATTTGAAGGAGCAAATCAAGAAATGGGTGAGGTTATTTATGATTCTATAAAACAGAAGGATGGATATTTCACGGTGCTGACGCACTATTTATGCTCAAATAATCCAAAAGCCAGCATTTTAATATTGCATGGCATGGCGGAGCACCAAAGAAGATATCATCATTTTATTGATTATCTGATTTCACAGGATTACGAGGTTTATATTTATAATCACAGGGGACATGGATCCGATAAGAAATTAAGTGACTTAGGTATTATTTCACCAGAGAACGGGGCACAAATTATTGTTGAAGATGCCATCGCAGTCTCTAAATTTGTGGAACAGCACAAAAAAAGTGATAAGTTCGTTTTATTTGCTCACAGTATGGGCAGCCTTATCGCACGCAATGTTATTCAAACATATGACAAATACAATGCCGTCATTCTATCCGGTACAACACATCCTTCCAGCTTCATCACACGATCCGGCTTATGCCTTGCTACAATAATAAAGAAAATTAAAGGACCAAAACACATTTCTCCATACCTTAATCAACTATTGTTTGGTGGGAAAAAATATACTTCTCTTTCCACTCGAACAGCCTATGACTGGCTATCCCGTAGTAATCCTGTCGTTGGAGCGTACATGCATGATCCATACAGTGGTTTTATTTGCTCCACCTCAATGTATCAGGATCTTATAAAGATAACATTAAATGCGACAAAGAAAAAATACATACGTTTAACCAGAAAAGACCTTCCTCTTTTCATTATAAGCGGCGCAAAAGATGCAGTTAGCAACTACGGGAAAGAAATCACAAAATTTCAAACCATATTGAAAAAAAATAATTTCAGCAGAGTTGAAACCAAATTATATCCTGATTGCAGACATGAATTATTAAATGAACTGAATAAAGAAGAGGTCTATTCCGATATAGTCCAATGGCTGAAAAAGAATATATAGCGAAAGAATGATATAGATAAAGGGTGCCGCAGCACACAGGAATATCCTGTTATGCTGCGGCACCCTTCGTACTACTTGCTATCCGTTCTCTTTGGAGGCCTTGGCCCCATGTATTGATAGAAGTAAGTTTTCATCATACCATTATAAATTTTACGGTTCTTATCCGCCTGTTTACCTATATATTTCTGCGCATCCTCAAATCCGGTAATAATATAATATGACCAGGAATCCAGGGACGCAAACACCTTGCCCATTTCTTTATATAAACCAGGAAGTTCAGCCTTATCTTCAAGGCGTTCTCCATAAGGAGGATTGGTAATAATAAATCCATATTTTTTGCTACTGCTTAACTCTTTCATGGGCTTTTGCTGAAAATGAATTAAGTGGTCTACGCCAGCCCATCTTGCATTCTGTCTGGCTGCTTTTACAATCTCTCCGTCCAGGTCATAACCCTGAATAACCATCTCTACATCTTTTTTAACCAGGGAATCTGCTTCTTCCTTCGCCTGTGTCCAAACAGTTTCCGGAAACATTTCTGTCCAGGTTTGTGCAAGAAACGATCTGTTTATGCCTGGGGCTATATTGGCTCCAATTAAAGCTGCTTCAATCGGAATTGTTCCACTGCCACAGAAAGGATCAACTAAAATTCTATCATTTTTCCAAGGTGTCAGCATAATGAGTGCAGCTGCAAGTGTCTCCGTTACTGGAGCTTTACTCGTGAGCTTTCGATATCCCCTTTTATGCAAAGATTCGCCTGATGTATCAATACAAATTGTTACTTCATCTTTTAAAATCGTTACACGCAGTGGATAAGAATTCCCGCTTTCTTCAAACCATTCCTGTTTATATTTAAGTTTCATTCTTTCTACAATGGCTTTTTTAATAATGGATTGAATATCAGAAGGGCTAAATAATTTACTATTCACTGAATTTGCTTTTGCCACCCAGAATTTTCCATCCTTTGGAAGGTAATCTTCCCAAGGTAAAGCTTTTGTTTTTTCAAATAATTCATCAAAGGTTACTGCTTGAAAGGATGCCACCTTTAACAATACTCTTTCCGTTGTTCTCAAAAACATATTGGCTCTTGCACATGTGTTTAAATCACCTGTATAGCTTACTTTTCCGTCTTCTACTTTGATGACCTCGCATCCAAGATCCATTATCTCCCTTTTTAATACCGCCTCCAGACCAAAATGACAGGGCGAAACGTATTCCAATTGCTTCATTCTACCTCCAAGCGTTTATCGCTTATTCATGTATTTCAAAGTTATATCGTGCTCCTGTTATTGTAAAGCTCTTTTGCTTTGCAGTCAATGTTATTTCATCTTCCACGTTCCAATTTACCGCGATAAGCACGATAACCACCGTATAAACTCTTAATATTATAGCCATCCTTCATTAAGTCCCTTGCTGCCATTAAGCTAATATGCCCACGACCACAATAAAAGATTATAAGATCTTCATGGCGAAGATTCCGTTTTCTATATTCTAACTGCTCATAGGGAATATTAATAGCAGAGGGTATATGTCCTGCTTCATACTCATCCCTGTCACGAAGATCAATAATAACAACGTTTGGCATTCCAATATATTTTAATATGTCATTTGTTTTAATTGTATCAAACGCCATACTTTTATTCTCACCACCTCTGTTATTGCTTTAAGATAAAATTGCTCACACTATATATAATATTCAGAGGAGTGTTTATTTGCTAATAAAAAATCCCTTTAAAGAGTTAAAGGGATTTTTTATTACAGGATTAAATTAATGTAACTATTCTACTTTGTTCTGAACAGTTGCAAATTAATAGTTGTTATCTAGATCGTCAAAATCTCTGAAATTGTTTTTACTTGTCTTATTTTCAGATGAATTTTTTGAATTAGTATTTTTTGAAGAATCTCTGGATGAGTCCTTGGAAGTATTTTCACATCTTACTCCTGAAGTAGTATTACGGCTTGAATTCATATTACTGGATGATGATGTGTTTGCATTTCTGCTGGAATTGCTGTTTGAGCTGTTACTATTTGTGCTGTTGCTGTTTCTAACATTTGATGTCTGATAACTACCGTTGTTGTTCTTTGAATTATTGTTATTGCTTGACATAAATGATCCTCCTAGGAAAAATATGAATTGTTAAATTACACCCCTTATTATTAACTTTAATCAATAAAATATGCATTAAATTTGTATATACAATTCATTTTTGATTCTCTATTAAGACATTTTCTGACATACCAAATGCATTTTTTACATTATTTGAATTAATAATTATGAAATTGTACTGGATATATAATATGAGAACTAATTATTTAGATAAATATTGCATAAAATTAAATTTTATATTATAATTGATATTGCTTGGATTTAACCCCAAGCAAAATAACCCCTTATTAATTATTTATACTCCCCTCATCGAAAAGACCGCCTGGCTCCCCCTCGCGGTCTTTTCACTTTGTCTAAATAAGTTATAAAGTCTTTGCTCTAACGGCGCCGTTACTATCCTCCTATTGCATTTAATTCTAAACTTATCTAATTCATTCCATCCTATTATCATTTATTATTTTCATTAACAGTGGGTCAAATTATATCTATAAAATAATTTGATTCACTGTTTTATTTAATATTAAACTATAAGCTTAAATATTTATTGACAAATTTAACACACCGTATTATGTTAAATATAGTAATATTTGTTAATATTTACAACATTAATGATGGGGCATTAATTAGGCAACAGAATTCATCGAAAATTTGTGGACTGGATTTTCATGAGTTTTGCAGTAAATATGATTTTTCTCATAAGAAAGGGGGATAGCCTGACAGGGAATACAACTAATTTTTTAGTCCAATAATTTTAAGGAGGTAGAAGGTTTTATGTTACGAAAAAAATTAAGACAGTTAAAAAAAGTATTTGCTGTATGCATGATTATATTCATGTTCAGCAGTAGCGCAATGCCTGCGCAAGCGGCATTCTGGGGTTTATCAGGAGATTTATTCTCCCATGATCCTACTATTATCAAAGAAGGTAATCTATGGTGGTCTCCGTTTACTGGTCAAGGAATTCAAATGAAATACTCTTCGGATGGTTACACTTGGCATAATGGTGTACAAGTCTTTGGCTCTGCACTCTCCTGGTGGAAGACATATGCTCCTAACATGACCACGAATGATGTATGGGCACCGGATCTTACTTATTACAATGGAAGATACTATATGTTCTATTCTGTATCTGAATTCGGCAAGAATAATTCTGCAATTGGACTTGTTTCCTGCAGTAGCATTGCTGCAGGTGATTGGAGAGATGACGGATGTGTTATCTCATCAAAATCCGGAACAAATGCTTATAATGCCATTGACCCTAATATGACAATTGATGCTGATGGAAAACCTTGGTTAGTCTTCGGCTCCTGGTTCGACGGAATTCATGTAGTCAGACTGAATACATCTACTTGGAGACCTTCAGGAACCATCTATACGATTGCTTATAAATCAGGTGGCATCGAAGGTCCATCTATGATATATAAGGATGGCTATTATTATTTATTCTGTTCCTATGGAACCTGCTGCCAGGGCGTCAACAGTACCTATAAGATTGGTTATGGTCGTTCTACAAGTATCACTGGACCATTTGTGGATAAGAACGGAGTAAGTATGGCCAGCGGTGGCGTAACCTACTTAGATACTGGTAACACGAAATGGGTTGGTCCCGGCGGACAAGATGTTTATAAGAACGGAAGTAATTATGTTTTAGTTCGTCATGCCTACGATTCTGGAAATAACGGAATGGCAACCCTGTTAATCAGTGATCTTTACTTCACAAGCGGATGGCCTACCTATTAATTAACTTTTAAACTGAACTATTGGTGTTTTATGAACATGCACGCAAGCTGAATAAACTTGCGTGCGTGTTGCTTCCAAACTTATATGGATCTGTGTTAATTCTATTATGGGGGATTTTACATAATGAAACATTCTATAGATAAACGAATTCTCTTTTTCTTATTACTTATTTTGTTTTTTCCTTTCCTGGCTGGTTTTTCAAATTCAGATTTACAGAAGTATCATGTAACCTACCAGCATACTGAAAAAACAATAGAATGTACTTTAAATGAGGATGGAGTTTTACTGCTTCCGCTATATGACATATTGGATTTAATCAACTATCAGCATATTGAATGCGGAAGATGTGGCAAAGATGAAATATTTAATGAAGATGATATCAATGAGAAGGGTCACTTATTTGTTAATTGGTACAAAAATATAGTAACCTATAGCAATGATCCAACAGTTGAAGTATTGGATGCAGAAAATGAAAAATTAGATGGTATTACCTTTACTTCCTCTATGCTATATACCTATATGGGATTTGCTGTTGATATTGATACATCACAGCTGACCATTGCTGTCTGTAG
>JASGEU010000204.1:0-68892 GCA_047606065.1 Mobilitalea sp. | reverse complement strand
CCTTCAGGGATACTTTCAACTAAATACCAATGATAGGAACCACCGAAATTACTTTTAAAATATTCTATTGCAGATTGTCTACTAGCTAAAAGAAACGAATGTAAAAAGATTGCATCGTTACACTCAATCATACAGAGATATCCTAAATTATTGGAAAGTTCAATCAAATAGATTGATTTCGGGTTTATAAATAACGGTTCCATTTGATTGCAGTCGTTGTGTAATACACGTTTTGGAGCATATTCGTTTTCAATAGAAGAGTTTATTTGCTCTTGTGTTAAAACACATTTTTGTATTTTTGAAATATCAATAGAGCGAAAATTGTCAAGAAGTGTATAAAATATATCGAAGCTGACCTGTTCATCACCATGATTTTTATTTAAAATCATATTTAACCAGCCAGAAGTAGACTCGACATAATTGTAAAACAGAGCAACATAGTCGTTAAAAAACCGAAATGGAATAGGAGAGAAGTCATTATAACCATCATCAATGCCAAGTATATGCGATGCATATACAGCACCATCTAAGAAACTTTTCAATGAAGTAATGTTTTTATTGCCCATATATAATGCAGGTTTTTCTCGTACTCCATCCAGGATATCATAAATTAACATCATGCCACCGCCTTTTTTATCTTTTGTGTGTGACCGTCGCTATAGCCACAATATTGTATAATATGTTACCCGTTTGATCTATTAGCTGGGCAAAATGTGATTTTTCTTATATAAAGTATTCCATCGTTAAGAGGTGATTCTAAAGTAACCTTATAGTCACCTAGATCTGGCACGGTCATTTGAACAACATATATACCATCTGTTTCTTGAATAAGTTTTATATAAAGTCCATTTGACAATTGAAACTGCTCAGCCGTATCTATCACTGGATATTCATTTGTTGTTGCAGAAGATAAGGAATTAATAAGAGCGTCGTAAATAATGCTGTCTCCGATTAAGTTCTTACATTGTACTTTTACAACAGAAATATAATTTCCTAACCAGGGTTGATGACCATTTGAAAAAGAGTCAAATAAGCTTTGCGGTAAGAAGGTAATATCTCCAGCAGAATAGTAAGGAATTTGATCTACGGGAAGATTAAAAATATCATCTGGCAAAGAATAAATTACGATATCTTTATATTCCAAGGCAGAGTCTTCTGTTTTTCCAGCATCAGCTTGAGTAGTCACCGGAGGTGTCGGGGTATTACTTTCGTTAAGACTCGAAATAGGAGGAGTAGGTGTGCTATTGTCACTTTTAGAAATACCTGTGGCTCTGCAACCAACTAACATTGAACCCAAAAGTAAAATACAGCAAATTAAAATTAATTTCTTATTCATAATGACTCCTCCAGCACATCCAATTTTACATCCTCAATTGGGTACATAAATAATTATATTCCGCATCTTAAATAAAATTTATAACGTAATATCAACCTCATATTTATTATCAATTAATATGTAATCACAAATTACTTCTTTACATTTTTCTAAATTAAATAAATTCTCTCGAAGAAGCATTTCTCTTGTACAATATGCGGCATCATTATTATCTCTGAATTCAATAGCCATTGCATGATTTATAATATCATCATAATGCTCGTGTATATACTTCTCACTGAATATCAAGCAAGTAAATTGTATGTGTTTTAGATATTCTTCGCCAAATTCTTTATAAAAATCGAATGGAATATAGCATCCTTCTATAGTTAAATTCTGCTTATTTTCGATGCATGTTTTAATAATTTCTCTGGTAATAGGCCAAATCACATGAATTATATCCTTAATATCATCTTCGGGTGTAATTGCACTGAAACCACTTCGGATTAATCCCATTTTTAAATGATCTTGTGATAAATACGGAAATCCATATTTATTTAATAATTTTTGGGCAAGTACAGTTTTTCCAGTATGTGAACTGCCAGTAATTAAAATAATCATAGTAATTTCCTCCATTTTTCCAATCAAAAATGTAATATAGAAATTCTATTTAGTATAACATTTATCTGTTTTTATGACAACATATTCCAATGAGGATGCAGACTATTCAGACAGGGATTTTATATTCTGTGGTAACTGCATTTGCGTGCAGTACACACCTAAGAATTATACTCTTAATCAGAAGTGATACAGGGGGACCCTAATATTAAAGGAGCCTACCCAACTCTGTGAAGTGGGTAGGCTCCTTTAAGTCATGGGTGTCCATCGTGATGAGGAATGAGTATAAAAATAGATATCCTTCGTTACTATTTTATATCTGTATTCTTAAAGGCAAATAATCCAATTGCCATACTTACCACTAAAAATACTACACCTACAAGGATTGTGGTAAGGATTTCACCCCCGGTTTTTTCAATATTATAATGTGCAAATATGATATTATTCTGAAGACTGTATTGTGAGAATGATTTTGCGGGAGAAAAGAATACATCAAGCAATTGATAGATGAAGGGAGCAAAGAGCATTCCAATGATATTGACTGCAATGGTTCCTCCATTATTTCGAATAACCATTGCTATCATAACAAACACTGAGGTAAGAGCAGCATATAATAGAAGTTCCATTCCTATCATTCCAATTGCTTTTATAGCAAAATTCTCTGATGTGTCAAGAAAGTTACCGGAGACGATAGTACCGGTGATTAGTCCTGATAAAAATAATATCAGAATTGTGAGATAGACAGCACCCGACATAGTAATGAATTTGGATAAATAAATCTGTATTTTGGAAAAGCCTTTGGAAACAGAATTTTTCATTGTTCCATGAGTAAATTCCGCAGTTACAAAAATTGCGATGAAAATTGCCATAAACAGACTCATGTTTGAATCGTTAAGTACTGTTAATCCGTAAGCCATTCCACTATGAAAGGATAATTCGGGTACCGTATTTAAATTCTGACTTTTTGCCACAATCTCATTCAGCCATTTTGCTAAAAATGCGCCTATAGCAAAAAGAAATGTCCATATAACGATACAAATATAGAAAGCCTTGCTTCTAAATAATCTATAAAAATCTGACCGTAATAAATTAATCATAATGATCCTCCATAATAAATAATATTCACTTCCTGCTATGTACTACTTAGCGGTTCGTTCCATCAGCTGCATAAAATAATCCTCAAGATCCTGACCGACTGTCATACTGGACATTACAGTCACACCATTCTTAGCCAGTTCCATATTAATTATTCCGGCCTTGTCTGTCTCACAGGCAATACGCATAGTATTTTCAGCAATAATTCTATAATCAGTAATGTTTAATGTATTGCGGAGAATTTCACCGGTTTTTTCTGTGTTATCAACTTTAATCTCCAGCTCAGCAACACAGCGTTTCTCCAGATCCTTATTGGTAAACTCGTCCACCATAATACCATTATTGATAACACCATAGCGAGTTGCCATTTTTGAAAGCTCTCCAAGGATATGACTGGAAATCAGGATGGTAATATCCCTTTCCCGGTTCAGTGTTAGCACCAAGTCTCTTATTTCCTTGATACCGGTGGGGTCTAATCCGTTAATTGGTTCATCCAGCATTAAGAATTCCGGATTGCCCAGTAGTGCAATTGCAATTGCCAGACGCTGTTTCATACCAAGTGAGAAGTTCTTGGCTTTTTTTCTTCCTGTGTCACCCAATCCCACAAGCCCCAGCATATCATTTAGTGTATTTTTGGAGTCTAGTCCAAGTAACAGGCAGTAATACTCTAGATTTTGTTTTGCAGTCAGATTTGGAAAAACAGCGGGATTTTCTATCATGGTACCCGTTCTTCGTCTCTGTTTGTCCAAATCGTCACTTTCAAAGAGTCGAATGCTTCCGGAACTAGGCTTTGCCAAACCCGAAGCAAGGCGTATCAGGGTTGTCTTACCGGCTCCGTTTCTGCCGATAAAGCCATAGATATCACCTTTTTTAACATTTAAATTAATGTTATTAATAGCCGCTTTTGAACCGAACATCTTCGTTAGACCGTTGGTTTGAAGTACAAATTCCATAGATTGATCCTCCTAATAATTAGTAATAGTTTCCACAAAAAACCATTAAACATATTTTACCAGTGTTTTATTGGAAATGCATTAAAAATAAATAAGAAATATATTTAATTGAGAATTAGGATTAATAGCCTCTCTTTTGCCATTTGCTCGTTTCTAAGCCACTTCACTCCCCATTTTTTCATTTCAATAAATACTTATCAAATTCCTGCCCTTTTTCCGTTAACGAATATTCTACTGTGACAGGAGTTGTGGGAAGCACCGCTCGGACAACTATTCCGTTGGTTTCAAGACTCTATATACAGCTTATCACGATTTTTAAATTAAGAGTAAATCTGGATATATCGTTTTGATTGTATTATAATAAACATATAAGTTTACTAATTATAGCAATTATGGAAATATATTTGTAAAAGCTATGATTTATCCTCATATGGGGATTAGATTAGGAGAGGATATCATGGAATACTTTAAAACAAATAATTTTATTGTAATTGATGGGGATATCATTTGTATTAGGCTAATACTGTGAAGTTACTGATATGAGTGAAAAATGAGGATAATTTAATACACATTATTTCTATACTGGGAATCAGTTGTAAAATATAAATCAAGAATTATATAAAAAATGAATGGGAGGCTTAAATGATCATACGACAAGAACAACCTGCTGATTACGATGAAGTTTATGAACTTGTGAAAATATCTTTTGCTACGTCAACGAATGAAGGCGAATGGGATTATTTAAATGAAGTACGAAAAAAAGACACCTTTATTCCAGAACTTTCATTAGTAGCAGAAAATGATGATGGAAAGTTAGTAGGACAGATTGTTTTATATAAAACAAATATTACTGCATCTAATAATATTTATACTGCGCTGCTGCTATCTCCAATAAGTGTTCATCCCGATTTTTTTCATAGAGGAATTGCCCGTGCAATGATGTCAGAAGCTTTTCGAATTGCAAAAAATATGGGATTTACCTCTATATTTCTTTGTGGTGATCCAGATTTTTATCACAGATTTGGATTTAAAGCGTCTTATGAATATGGAATATTCCATATTGTCGACAAAACAAAAAAAGCAGAATGGTGCATGGCTTTTGAATTGATACCTGGTGCATTAACAGGTAAAGCTGGAACTATTAACATACAATAATTCGTATCATTCTATAGTACCCAAGAGAATAGGAATTTGGTAAATGGAGATAATCACAAACTGGTTCAAGACAATTGGATATGAATTATAAAATTCCACTTTGAAAATAGAAATTTGTTGCTGTGCTTATAGGCTGAATTGCTGTAGATTTGGTCAATGTAAAGTCAAGTTGCGGAATTGCAAAGTTGATGTGGTGGCATCAAAATGAGTTTTTTACTACAATGAAATCATCAAATTACCGGGAGGATTTCAGATGAAATTAGCAGATAAAATATTAAACCTTAGAAAGACGTATGGAATGTCACAGGAGGATTTGGCAGAGAAGCTGAGTGTTACCAGACAGGCAATCTCTCGCTGGGAAATGGGGACAGCACAGCCTGATACACCGAATGTGTTGCAGCTAAGTAAGCTCTTTGGTGTTACTACTGATTTCCTATTGAACGATGACTATGAAGATGACCATGATATTCCTGTTGTGAAAAAAATCGAAACTATAACAAAGGCTAAAGCCAATCAACAATTAGCATTTATTGTTCTAACAGGTCTAAATGTGATGATATTAATTCATCAGTTGATTGCTTGCTTTGTCATCCAAAATGCAATTTTCTCTTTGGCTGGAACGATGAGTAGTATCACTGTAGTTGTCGGCTTCGAACTTGGATATCACAAAATCACACCTAAGCTAGAGAGTGCGAAGAAATATTACTGCAAATTCTATATTGTTGCTTTTTGGCTTGCAGCATATTTTCCTATTAGACTACTGGCGAATATGGCAATGAGGCTGTACCCTCGCTCATATCCTGGTCTCATATTTGAGATTATTGTGGTGTTGATATACTTGTTAATTTCAATTCTTGCTACACTGTTAATTAAGAAAAAAGCAAAATAAAGCAGCACAAATTTCAGTTTATAGGACTGGAAAATTTGAATTTGTCGGAAAGTTTCAACAGTGGATTATAGAATGGGTTATTAGCAGAATAAACATTTAATACGAGGAGATTAACCTATGAAACAAGCAATGTCAACTTGTACACCTGATTTATCATTACGACCATTTAGTCTTTCTGTAGATAGGACAATACCATTTCCATCCAATGTATTGTACCGTGCCTGGACTGAACAGTTTGACCTATGGTTTGCAGAACCAGGTTCAGTCCTGATGAAAGGGGAAGTCAACACCGTTTTTTACTTTGAAACAGCCTTTGAAGGGAAGCGTCATCCTCATTATGGACGTTTTCTTCGACTTGTGCCTGACCAATTGGTAGAACTTACATGGCTGACGGGTGCTGACGGAACCAAAGGCGCCGAAACGGTTGTGACTGTTGAATTAAAAAAAGTTGAGAGTGGAACAGCATTACGATTAAATCATGCAGGGTTTCCAGATGAAGAATCGAGGGACAAGCATGAACAGGCATGGCCGCTGGTTCTTGCCCAACTGGAGGATAGGTTGAAAAGTATTACAATATAGAAAACAAGAAAAGGTGATCTTATATATATGGAAAGAAAATAGGTGAATACTATGGTTGAAACAATATATTTTGCAGGTGGCTGTCTTTGGGGTGTACAAGCATTTATAAAAACATTAAAAGGTGTTATTAATACTCAAGCAGGAAGAGCAAATGGTTATTCAAATACTCTCGAAGGCGAGTATGATGGTTATGCTGAATGCGTAAAAACAGAATTTGATTCTGAAATTGTAACTGTTTCTCAACTAATGGATTATTTTTTTGAAATTATAGATCCTTACAGTGTGAATAAACAAGGTAATGATGTGGGGAAAAAATACCGTACAGGCGTATATAGTAAAGTACCTCGACATTTGGAAGATGCTGGGAATTATATAACAGAAAGAGCAGATAGGGACAAAATTGTAGTGGAAGTCCTTCCGCTTACGAATTACATTAAAAGTGCAGATGAACATCAAGATAGATTAGATAGGTGCCCTAATGACTATTGTCATATCCCTAAAGAGTTATTACACAAATATTTATAACCCACAATTATGAGCGTAATATGAAGTGAATGAATCCTAATTTATCGGACTGGAAAATTTGAATTTATGGAGGTATAAAGAAAGTGCAGATTAGAAAAGCAACCATAGATGATTTATATGCTGTTACCAAAGTGGAAGCGGAATGTTTTCCTGCAGCAGAAGCAGCCACAGAAAATGACTTTAAAAATAGACTAATGTCATACCCTAATCATTTTTGGCTATTGGAAGATAAAGAAAAGTTGGTAGGATTTGTGAATGGAATGGTGACAAGTGAAGAACACCTCACTGATGAAATGTATAAAAATACCGATTTACATGATGAAAACGGCAAGTGGCAGATGATCTTTGGCGTCAATACAATTCCTGAATATAGGAAACAGGGCTGTGCTGAAAAGCTTATTAAGCAAGTGATTTCAGATTCAAAGGAGCAAGGAAGACGAGGTTTGATACTGACTTGTAAAGAAAGCTTGGTTCACTACTATGCAAAGTTTGGTTTTAAAGATGAAGGTATTTCAAAATCTAAACATGCTGGTGTGTTATGGCATGAGATGCATCTGGTTTTTTAACGAAGTATTTATAAATTCCAATTGCATCTTAAAATCTTCTTGATTAAATATTGAACCAATAGACTGTATTTTCATTCATTTTCTCAAATCCTAATTTTCTAGCCATGTTATATGAATTGGGGTTTGATTCAACACAATCCCATTGAGGAATAAGTCCATTCTTCAAGCAATCATTTATGAACTCTATTGCCATAGCATAAGCCAATCCCTTTCTTCTATGGTTCTCATCAGTTTCAATATCTATTGCTATTATATTTTTAAAACATGCAGTTCCAACCATTACAGCAACGATTTTATTATTGTAAATAATACAATATGCAATACTTTTATTTTTAAATTCTTCAAAGGAGTACCATGATTCTAACAAGCGAACTTTTAAAAATTCTTCATTTTCAAATTTGCCTTCCGTTAACATACTCCAGAATATATCATCTACTTTTCTTAATTGATATTCTTTTGAAATACCCAGATTATTTTTAGATATTTCATAAACTCTGAATGAGAATTCTTTTTCTGTTTGGATTGATTTATCTTTAAAGATTTCTAAAATATTATTATATAGGTTTTCACTTTCAATAGAAAATTCAAAATAATCATACCCCTTCTTCTTTAAGTGATGAAACAAATCATTTTCTAAAAAATCTTTTAAATATAGAAAGTCTTCACTTGTTTCATATGTGCCAAGGAATGCAAAGCTTCCTACTGCATAGGACTCGGCAATTGCAATTCTTGGTTCTTCAATATTGTCAACCCATAATTTACCCTTGCATTCCTGGTTCACAATACCAGAAAAGCTTGGAGATTTTTCATTTACGACATTGGTTATATCTTTTATCTTTATATCCTTGCTAATTTGTATCATCAGTAGCCCCCATTTATAGCAGATATTAAATCTAGCAAACAGTTTATTAAGTCTCTATACAAAGAATTAATTTGTGATGCCCATTATACCATTTACTTTTACGTTAGGCAATGAATTCCAATAACAGTTACACATAACATTTTGACTTAAAATGTATAGGTAAACGGATTATTCCGCCGGAATGAAAAGCATTCCTTTGAATCTCGGCGTGTGGACCTCCATTCTTGTTCTTCCTAAGCCTTAGTTTGTGAAAGTTGGAATTTGGTTTTGGACAGAAGAAAAAATAAGTCCATACTGATAGATGAACTTATTTTTTTATGATTAAAATCTGTGCCAATACTTAAGAATATAACATTTATATCTATTTATATAGTGTACTTTTTCGCTTGAGTTTATCACCACTATTCTCTTCATTCACAGCTCCATTTATTTCTCTTATTATTGCATTTCTTTCATCCATGCACTTTAACATTTTTCTTACTTCGTTACCTGCAACAGGTCCCGATAATAATGTCGTGCAAATAGAAAGCATAATAAAAAATTTCTTGAGGAGTTTATATATTCTATTTTTCATTTTTACTCCTTTTTTACATAACAAAAGAAAGACACCTTTAAATGTCTTTTCATATTACGGTGTAAAAAGGGGTTTAATCATTTAAACGGATTTTTTTCGCTATTAAAGACCTTTTATAGATTTTAGAAAAATAGTTATGCTTATAGAAATAGTACTCACAGATTTGAATAAAAAGTATAATTGTACTAAATGTACCAACCGCATAAAATAGTAACTCAGACATATTTCTTTCATTAATACGATTAAATATATTACTAATTATTTTATTCAGTAAAGAATTATTGCCTCCGTCACTAAAATAATTATATTCATTATTTACAGATGCTAGCTGTGCCTCTTGCATCTCTTGTACAGATTGAACTCTATAAATAGTCAGATGAAATGATATACTAATTACGCAAAGGAACAGTAATAAATATATGATAAGTTTATATAACAATTTGTTTTCTGTCTTCATTACTGTTCTCCTTACCTTTGATAGGATAATTGTAATGCAATATCATATACTAATCAAGCAATTCCTTATAAATCCCAATTCGCACTACTAATCTAGAAGGTTATTTGCTGAAACTACATAAATAATAGTGTACGCAATCTGGATTAGCGTATTATCTACACTTTCTAATAATGTGTACACTCTGATTTTAATTTTATAAATGAATTTCAGCTTTTATATGTAAAGTTAGTCAAATAAATGTGATAAATCTACAAAAAAAGCTCTATGAAAGTGCAAATTTCAACTTAGAGAGGATGGAATCGAAAATACGAAGGCACATGCGGTGCATGGATCCGGGATATTCTCGAGCAAGTAGATGAAAAGATCACACTCAGTTATATCTACAATCCAAATACGGAACAAGAGAACCTGAACATTATGAATGAAGCTCTGAAAAAGAGTGATAAAATGAACAAGAAAAAGTAGTGCATATATCAGTGCAACAAAAAATCCCTTGAAAATCAAGGGATTTCGTAAGCGCGAGACGGGATTCGAACCCGCGACCCTCGCCTTGGCAAGGCGATACTCCACCACTGAGCCACTCGCGCGCATTTCATAATTTAATCGGTGCAAGAGATATAATAAAATATACAGGGGATTTTGTCAACACTTTTTTAAATATTTTTTAATTAATTTCAACCAAAAAATAGTAGACTGATAGTTGACATAATATTAGAAAAGGATAATACATTATGCAAAATAAAAATACAAGACGTTCCACTTATCAAGATTAGAAGAGCACAGGAGGCACATTGGTATTATTCAATATGTCACCTAGTGCTTTTAATCCTTTATGATGATATCTTTTATATTATAAATTACAGCTTAATTACATTCTTTCCATATTCCTGATTTAAAATCTGACCCATGGAATTATAGATTGCAGAACAACCACAGAAAATACCAACGTAGCCTGCAATTGTATGTACTGTCTCAGAGCCTGTAAAATTAGCTAGGGAGAGAAGTACAAATAATATAGTAAGGGAACCGAACACAACCTGTGTCGCTCTATTATGCTTCAAAGTACCAATGAACATAAAGCAGGTGAAAACGCCCCAAAGTCCTAAATAAAAACCCATGCTGTTTGCATCTGCTGCTTCGATTCCTTTAAAGGGATTCATCCAGATCAGAATTAGTGACCACCAGAAGAAGCCGTATGCCGTAAATGCAGTAGCACCAAAGGTATTGTTTTTCTTAAACTCCATGATTCCAGCGATGATCTGTGCTGCACCACCCAAGGCAAAGCCCATAGCAATGATGACAATGGAGAGAGGGATAAATCCTGCGTTGTGGATATTTAATAGGCAGGTAGTCATACCGAAACCTAAAAGTCCCAGAGGAGCAGGATTAGCAATAGTTGATTTTTCTAATTGATTTGACATAAATTCATGTCCTTTCTAATGAAGTATTGGCGTTCAAAAAAGCGCCCTGGCTATACTAACACTTTTCAAACCCTTATTCAATAGAATAATAGTAATGTTAGTAAAATACTTCAAGAAACATGAATTATTTTAAATAAGTAACTTTAGCAGTTCCCTTTCCCGTCAATGGAACAGGCAATTACAGAATTGTCCGCTTGACTTTTCTCGTATTCTATAATATCGGAAAGTTCAAAAGTCTTTGTGCCATCTTCAAGAATAAAAAATGGAATACCAATTCTTCCGCCTTCTTTTACTGGAACGAAGATTGGGTCATTGTCACGATAAGATAAGAACTCCTTGAGAGTTGTGGTAGTTGCTGTTATATTACGGTAATCAAATTTGATGCCTTTGTGACTGCCTAAAAGTTCCTTAGCTTCTACACAATCAGGACAGATTTCTGAACCATACATAATAACTTTCATATTAATTCATCCTTTCAATTAGTTTTTAATAGTATTGTCTATGCTGCTAACATATTATAAATGTTATTTGATTATACCTTAGTTACCAGATTATTGCTAGAGCAAGTATGCAAGATGAAACGACAAGTCGCTTCATTTTGCATAATAAAAAGCTGCATAATCGTATGGCGACGACTATACAGCATTTTATTGATTGTTGAATAAAAGATATTGTTCTCTTGTAGGATACATTTCTATTATGAGCCTATTGTGCTCCGAATATTTTATGTACATCAGCAAATACAATTTAACATATTTGAAAATGAAAGTCAATATCATTTAGAAATATTTTTTACAATTTTATATTTGCAATTTTACCAGTTAAAAATTATATGATAATATTAAAAAAATATTGACTTTGACGCCGTGTCGCACCTTACACTGGTATCGAAAGGAGGAGTTACCATGGAACTTCAGACAATATCAGAGGTATCAAAAAGCTTCCAGATCTCAACACGCACGCTGCGTTATTATGAGCAAATCGGATTATTGAAAAGCTGCAAGAAAGAAGATTATGCGTATCGCACCTATGACGATAGGGCAATTACGAGACTTCAGCAAATTATTGTACTTAGAAAGCTACGAATTCCTTTGAAGCATATTATTATTCTACTGGATAATGATAATACGAAGGAGATGATACGTGTTTTAAAGGAACAGTTAACTGAAGTCAATGAGGAGATTACAGCGTTAACAACTATTCGATCTATATTAGTTGTATTTCTGGATCGATTAAAGAAGATTACGTCTTTTGAACTAAAACAGACTTTACTGGATGATATTTCTATTCTTGATATTGTTGAATCCTTATCTGTAAGTAAAACAACATTAAAGGAGGAAAAATCAATGAATAAGTTAAATCTAGAAAACGCAAAACCAAGAAAACTAACGGATAAAGAGGTACGAATTACTTATCTGCCACCTATGACGGTTGCTGCTTTGCATTTTATGGGAAGTACGGCAGAACAGCAAGGGGCTGAACCAATAAAAGAGTTTATCGAGAGAAATGAATTGGTGAAGCGATTTCCTCAGATGAGACATTTTGGATTTAACCATCCAAATGGAGAGAAACCGGATGGAAGTGATCATG
This sequence comes from Mobilitalea sp., assembly GCA_047606065.1. Lineage (GTDB taxonomy): Bacteria > Bacillota > Clostridia > Lachnospirales > Lachnospiraceae > Mobilitalea. Next base: position 56,293 of record JASGEU010000204.1, on the reverse strand, counting down.
GCTATGAAAGATGGATAAGCATACCTGAGGATTGTGAGGTGGAAGCACCATTTGTTAAAAAATACTTTGAGGGCGGGTTATATGCGGCTCACATGATACCTATGGGTGCATTTGAGGAGTGGGAACTTCTGTATAATTGGGGAGTAAGCAGTGATAAATATGATATTGCAGCAGGAGATCCGGAGTGTATGTATGGATCATTAGAAGAGCATCTGAACTTTATCAATATGTATGATCTGGAGGGTGATGATTCATCCATGCAATTAGATTTACTGCTGCCTATTCGTGTGAAAGAAATCAACAAATAAATATCTGAAAGAAACACGTGTAAAAAGAGATCCGACCATTTGGGAGGATCTCTTTTCATAATAATAATTTATTGTACTGATAATAGCTCCAGGGCTCTTTTGTAAAGAGGGTCAAGCTCACAACCACAGCTGCCACATTCTGTGTCAGCTACTTCAACTGCAGCTATTAATTCTGCTGTAATTGACTCTGATAAATTTTCTTCGTAAGTAGCATTAAGCCAAGCTTTTGATGGAGCATCAATGACATCCCATCCAGATTCAGCGAACTTACTTATAATTGGTATTAATTCATCCTCTTGCCTGATCATATTAATAATCACTCCTTCCTCAAGGTAATAAAATTTTGAAACATAGATATAAAATATATGTGTACATCCGTCTTGTTATATTAGTAATTATAAAAGACAACTCGTTATTGCTTTTTTAGGAGCAAGCGTATGCCGAAATAAATAATCATTAATCCGACACCTATATTTAAGACCTGTATTATTATTGGTGACAGAAATCCACTAATCAATGTTCCAAGTAACGCAATAAAGGATAAGAAGCAAAGGGTTGATAATATACATCCTATTCCAAAATATAATAGCTGTATTTTATTATATTTATTTTCAATCACCTGTGAGGAAAATACACCACTCCAAAATATAATCGTGAGAGGATTAGAAGCTGTTAACAATAGTCCCTGAACAAAAATACTCTGTTTGCTTACATTTGTGAAGATTGAAACGTTAGGTAGAAGGTTAAAATCAAATGAACCAGCAATCATATTCGCTCCAAAAAGTAGTAGGATGACGCTTCCAAAAACTTTTATAATAATTTTTACTTTATCTTTATTTATAATTGACGCGACACCTAGGCCAGATAAAGTGATATAAAGCAAATCCACTAAAGTAATGGCGAAAACGAGAGACATTCCAACGATGAGACCATAGGTAGCAGAAGAGTTGAATACCATCAAACACATAGGTCCCACTGCCAGCTGCAAAAGCATTCCAAATTTAAAACCTTTAAAAAGCATTTATCCTCCGTGTAATTTAGTTTAAAATATTATTGCCAGTTTTATTTTCCCAATTTACTTAATAATACCATATATTAGAAATTAGTAAATATAATTTTACCCAAGCTGTTCTGTTATCCTTTATTATAATTTTACTGCAAGTAAAAGGCTTGGATTGGCAGAACTCAGCAACCAAGACAGTTATAAAAACAGATCCCTTTAAATACAAGGGATCTTAAGGGTAAAATCTAAATATTCTATTTTGACTTTTTACTTAGGGGTATCCATACTTCACAGAATATATTACCATCACTATTATCAGGGTATAATTCAAAATCGGTATCATCCAGCATTTCATATTCAGAAGCTGGAAGAAATTCTTTGTAAATTCTATCCCAGATTTCACCAATACATTCGCCGCTGTCACCAATGCAAGGAAAGACAGCCCATAAAGCAGGTTTAACATCAATAAGTCTATACCCGTTTGGAACTTCCCCACCATCGTGTATCATTCCAATCCCATATTCAAAGAATTGGCTTTCCTTTGAAATAGGTGAGCAAGCTCCGTATATATCGGGAAGTTTTGAATGCTTTCTAAGTTCAGTAAAGACCCCTTCCCTGCCGCTTCTTTCCCAAAATCCTGGTATTTCGTTATTGTTGTCTTCCTTAATACTTTCATTCCTGAAGCTTTCAACCTTTGCAATCAACGTAAAGGGTTCTCTTTCAACAATTTTGTAATTCATCATCGTACCACCTTCCACAATTAATTTTAATATGAGGCGGTTGTATAATTTCAACTGCATACCAGAGCGTTTTGCTATACTTGGGGAAACACCATGAAATCTGGAAAATGCCTTTGTAAAGCTCTCGGGCGAATCATATCCATATTTATATGCGATATCGATAATCTTAGCAGTTGAGAAACTAAGTTCCTGTGCTGCCAGGGACATACGCCGATTGCGGATATAATCATTTGGAGTTATTCCGGTAATCATACTGAAGGTCTTGTGAAAATGGTAGCTGGACATGTATACCTGTCTTGCTGCATCCTCATAATTAATATCCTCCAGCAGATGTTCTTCCATATATTCGATTGCCTTTTGAATACTTGTTATGCAGTCCATAATTTATCACCTCAAATGTATTGTAAAGGGTTACAATAAAATTATCCTGATTTACTTTGTTCGATTTTGTCCGGTTCACAGTATTATTAATTATAGCGAAATTCCCGTAATAAATTACTATTTTACTATACGGTATTCATCAGTATTATTATGCCAGGCTTCCTGTTCTTCAAAATATTCCTTGAGACCACCTACCGCTACGGCAGGAACATACGCTACTGCATAGGTATAATCGGCAGTTTTCTTGTAGAAAGCATAGAAAGGAATAACATATTTACCAAAGACATCATTTCTGTAGACTATCTCAACATCATCATAATCTTCAAAGTCCACTGTATTATTGTGAAGCATACAGAAGGCACATACATGACCGGCAAAAATGTAACCACTATGAAGGTAGCCTTCGGCTTCTTCGATTGTAATAATAGACGTATCTTGTGGGAAAGCGCGTTCCAAATTATGTTCTGTGTAATAAATTCCTACCAGTTTAAGGCTGTCATCATTATTAGAATTACTAAAATAGAAGCTAAACTTGTTAAGATATTGGTTATACATCCTTTGATTCGTATTACTGGAGGGTTCATAAGCCTCAACAAATAGCGAGACGTATCCATCGCCTAAGTAATCTGGATTACGTATTATATCTTGGAATTCAAAATTAGTATTAAACATTTTATTTGCAAAGGAGAGAGCTCCCGATAATTTGTCTTTAATGGATTCATCACTTTCCTCAAGGGTTATAGCGATTTCTTCACCGGATAATCTGAAATTGTCTTCTACCAGGGAATTTATGTTCCAAATACGATAAGTTATGGAGTTTTCGTCCGAAGAATCCATCCAGATTTTATATTCTTCAGATATTAAATAGGCGGAGTAATAGTGGTGTTTAGTATTTTTTATTATATTGCTATCTATTATAGTATAAGGATTGGCACTTGGATTTGTAGACTCAACATTAATATCATTTTCTTCCGGTACAAAGTTAATATCCAAGTTATTCTTTGCATTATTAATAACAGTTTGAAGTTTTTCTTGAAAATAAACGTCATAGTTTTCTATAGTCCCAGGTTGGTAGACCGTAAGGGCTTGGGCATCATAATTACTCTTTACAGGTGATTTCATAAGATCATCTAAAGATTCAGCCCACATAGTAAAGTAAGCCTTGGTGGAGGAACCTTCTCCATATACAAGGTTATTATTATCCTGGGATACAATATCACTGGCAAAGATTTGGGTGCTTTCAGGTAAGAGGGTATTACGTTTATTCATAATGATGCTAATTACTAATACGATAATCAGCGGCAAACATAAGCTGGCTGCCAGTATCGTATACCATCTCTGATAAACTGGTTTATGAATTATTTTTTGCTCGATAATGATTGCATTATTTGCCTCTTCTATCATATCATCGCTTATATTGTTGATTTCCTTATATAATTCTTTTCCGTTCATAGATAGTAACCTTCTTCCTCCAAATATATTTTTAACTTGTTCCTGGTTCTGAAAAGAGAAGATTTAACCTTACTTTCACTCATATGAAAGCGGGCTGCGATAACTTTGATGGGATTAGTATGCCAATACCGAAGTACGAATAGGATACGAGACTCCTGATCAATACCACGTAAAAAAGTATCAATAAGCTGGCTTAGCTGACCTTCGGAATAATGATCCTCAAGGTCAAAGCCGCCTGGAATACATTCTTCAAGCTCATTATAGACGAGTTCTAAATTACGATTTCGCTTTTTCGCGGTATAGTACTCATATTTTTGCAATGCAAGATTGCGGACAATTTTACACAGGTAAGCAGGCAAAGGATCTGGTTCCTTAGGTGGTATGGAATCCCAGGCTTTAAGATAGGTATCATTTTCACATTCTTCTGCATCCTCTTTACTTTTTAGAATGTTAAAAGCAATATGATAGCATAACTTGCCGTACTTTGCTTTCGTTTCCTTGATTGCAGATTCAGAACGCTTGAAATACAATTCAATTATTTGGCTGTCCTCCATCACTTTATCTCCTCTGTTTATTGAAAGCTTTCATCTATATAATCGGAAAAAGTTGTATTGGTTGCAGAAATATATGAAATAATTGCTGACTGAAAACGGCATAGATAGCTAGAACAATAATTTTAATCTTGATTGACTACATTATAAAACAATACTATATTATTTGTAAAATAATACAAGCAAGGCATGCAACCAATGGTAGCGAAAGTGTATGCGGATGGTTGGTGGTCTATGGTAAGGTTTTCATATATTCTTGTATCTATAAGCAAGTAAGGAAAAAGTGAAGGTAAAATTTAAGAGGGCAATAGTGCTAAAAGGAGATTAAGAATGAGCATCGCAGAAAACCTAATTGAATTAAGAAGAGCAAAGGGAATGTCCCAAGAAGAGCTGGCGGAGTATTTGGAGGTTTCAAGACAGGCAATTGGAAAGTGGGAGAGCGGAAACTCCATGCCAGAGATCGAAAAATTAATCCAGTTAAGTGATTTTTATAAAGTGTCTCTGGATCGATTAATTAGAGACAAAGAGGCTTGTAATAAGCAGTTTGGAAGTGAGAATAAGGGTAGTAATCAGGAGATAATTAGTTTCTTGTTAAAGGCAAAAAAATCAACCTATGCTGCATCTGGAAATGAGACTTCTCCTTCGCGGACAAATTCTCATGACCTTGAATTTAATGAAGGAGAACTGCACTATTATGACACCTATCTTGGTGGAGAGTGCTTCGGTGGGGAAGAAGCCGTATGGATTGTGGATAAACCCTTTTGGTGCATGAATTATTGTGGAAGAGTGATAGGAGAAAACTTTAATGGAGATGTATTAAAAAATGCCTTGGCAAATGTTCCGGAGGATAGTCCTTATCGTGGACCAGCTTTCTTTCAGGAGGGAGATTATACTTATCATTGTAAGTCGGATGGTGCTTTTGAATGGTATCAAGGGTATGAAGAGATTCTTTATAAAGGAAATAGAATCTATGAGTGTTATTTTCATGGAGGCATTATAGTGTAGGTTACGTGCATATGGATGAAAAGAAATATTGCTTGTGGTCTTTTTGTATGTCAAAAATTTATTACTTATCCTTAAAGAATTTATTTATGATATTAAGTGTTATCTGCTTGGCATCTGCACCTGTTACACGGCTTTTCGCAGCGTCGTCCAGGTGAACAGCAAAATAATGTGTATTATTATTTACTATAAAAAAGCCAACATACCAGGAGTTTTTATGAATACCGGCACCAGTCTTACCATACAATTCAATGCCCTCGTTATTATCAGCTTTCATAATTTGTTTTAAGATCTTAATATCTTCTGCAGAATAGTTGGTCATACCTTCAAATATTAAAGTTAGGACTTTGACCTGTTCTGTAGGAGATATTTTTAAAGAAGACTCTAACCAGAAGCCGTTTAAATCTGGCAATGAATTTGAATTACTGCCTTCCCAGCTTGAAATGTCACAGTTCCCATAGGATAAGTCATCAAGCTGCTCTTGAACAGATTCCTTCCCTACTTTATCAATGACTTTACGATAATACCAGATACAAGAATACTGAAAGGCTTCCTTAAGTGTCACGTCTGAATTCCATTCAGTAACAGGATAGTTAGATCCACTATAACCCATCTTTGAATTCACAGAATCGATAACATCGTTCTTTAAGCCCATTAAGGTAGATATTATTTTAAAGGTAGAACAGGGCGTCGTTTGAATTTCACACATTTCCTTATTATAAAAGTTGTATTCATTTTCATTTATATTGTAGATAACCGCACACCCATTAAACCCATCAAAGCATTCCTCGTAATCACGAATTACTTCTGTGGGAGGTGTAGTATATGATAATTCCTCTTGATTAATTGGAGTAGTAGAAGCAGTTGTACTATTAGGCAAGTGCGTAGGCACAATAGTAGTAGTCTCATCGTTGGAGCTAATGGGATTTTTACTGTTACATCCAGAAAAGCTAAGTACAATAAGGATGAGGAAAAGAGAATATAATATATTCCTATATGCTTTATTAATTACTTTCATAATCATACAGTCTGCCTTTCTAAGAGTAAGTAGTAATACATTTAAGTAAGCAATTTGTTATAAGATAGTTAGTAACATTTCTTAATACGTCTATGAAAGTGAAGAAAATGATTAGAAACCTACAATAACATTTTTAAATGGTACCAAAGATTCGTTTACGTCATACATAGTAATGGATTCACTATAAGCAGGAACTAAAGCTGTGAAGGGTTTAGATGGATCTATCATAATTGGAGGCAACTTTTTATTATCAAATTCAATTCTACTAATTTTATCTTGGTTTAATGAAAAAATAGCAGAACCTTGTTCACTGGTAAATTGAACAGTGCCTTCCTCTAGTCCGACTAAACCACCACCTTCTCTAAAAAAGTAACCATATGAAATGCCAGGGTGGTTAAGATAGATGGAATAAGTATAATCGTAAGTGTTTTTGTCATAAAAGAGTAAGATTCCAAGGTTTTGATTAACTGATGCTGCTACCTCCCAAGTAGGATCTATATGGTGACTCTTTCTGGCGTCTTTTTCTAAACTGCCTTTTGATACACCGATATTTCCATAAGTAAGTAGAAAAATGGATATGAGAATAACACTGAATATAAATGGTAAATAAGGCTTTATTTTATTCTTCACAAAGCATCCCTCCGAATAATTTTCTCATATAAATTATATCAAAAAAAATCAGGTATAGCAAAGAATACTATACCTGATTTTGGAAAAATAAAGCGGATTACTTAACTAATTGCAGGGAATCTAGTATATATTCTGTAATCTCATAGATATCAGGGGTAAGATTATCACCAGCATCAGTAATTGTTACTTGAACCAGATATATTAAATTATAATATATGAAAAGGATTACCTTTTACAGGTAATCCTTTGGGAAAGGTAATTAAATTAATCTGAAATTAATCTAGTATCTGTAGTTCAAATCCTTGGCTTTCTTGCCATTCAACTTAATTAACTGGCGCCAGCCTAATTGTGCCATTAATTTATAAAGAAAGCGTGGAAAGTTAATGTTAGTATAAATGTTGTCGGAACTGGACTTTTGCTCAATGTTCTTTGCCATTTGGGTAAAAGCTAAACCAACGGATTTCTTAGGTCCCTTTCCCAGGGGGACTCCACTCATGGAAAGTAAGGCTCCACCACCACCAATGCCGATACCCATTCCCCATTTAAGCCCCATATGTCTGCACCAGTTATGTAAGATTTCTACCGCATTGGAATTTTGAATACCATCATAAAATCCAGAATTAACAATACAGTAAACGGTTATATTTTTATTCGCTAAACCAGAGTTCTGTATCTTTTCCAGACAGGATAGTAAATGGGAAGGTATGCCGTCTACATATAGTGGGAAGGCAAAAACCAGAATGTCAAAATCATTCAAGGTAAGTAGTGCCTCTTCTGAGGGTTGTGGTTTATTGAATTGATAATCTGTATAAGTCGCATCATTATTTATGCAGGTTTTCAACTCTTTTAGAATTTGTCCGCTTATACTGTCTTTTGATTTTGGACTACCATTTATCATTGCTATTTTCATAGGACGACACCTCTTAATTCTTCTGAACTTTGAAAGAAAGCAAGCTTTCCAACTTCACCATCATAATTGATTACATTTGCTTGCATAAGTTGTTTGGCTGTTTCTTTCTCTTCGGGAAGAATATTTTCGCCGTAATAATAAGCAGAAAGCTTAATCTTGTTGGAGTACCTTCTTTTATGATGCATTTCACCATTACGGATAACAAAATCGGGATGAATGTAGGAAATTGCTCTATCTAAAACATTTTTAACAAAAGGACTTGCACTTCCATACGTACATTTGCTTACAAGGATTAGTTCAGAACACTTACTAAAATACTTGCCCATCTCTTCAAAACCATCTGTAATGACACATTTGCCGGGGGTTTTAATCCAGCACCCAAAGCAGCCGATGCAATTGTGTATTTTATCATTGTTAGTGATAACCATATCTTCTGAATTCGTTTTTAAAAATGAGGCGTCTGTATCAGTAATTATTAACCTCAAAGGGATTCCTCCTAACATATTTTGTATTTTGTTACTTTTAAGGCAATTATATAACCATAGGCTTAAGAATGATACTTAAATCTTCATTAGAAAAAATAAGGAATAATAAATCTTTACAGGAATAATCAAACACGAATTTCATACCCGGGGTTATATATTGTTTTATTAAAGTACCAAAAGCCGTGGTAAATCCATTTGTGAACCCACTTGTAAGTATTTTAATCATAGAAATGAATCCTCTCATAATACATTCATTTAATCGTTGTTATGTATTTATTAGCTATATATTTTGAAAATCCAATGACAATCAGAATAGTACCCACAAATATAAGACCAGTTTGAATACCATCAATAAGACCTTGTACAAAGGGTTTTGGCATGGCTTGATTTACGAGTAGCAGATCAGGTAATTTGTTACTAAGCAAGTTTAATATAATACCAACAAAAAAACAAAGTATACTATTTTGGAGTTTTTTAAGCTTCTGTATTATTTTTGCTAAGTCAATTAATAACCTTGTAGTCTCATCCTCGTTATTTTCGGAGATATTTACTTCGCCTTTTAGTAACTCACCAATTGAGATATCTAATATTTGACATAAGGGGTTGAATAGTACTGCATCCGGAAGACAAATTCCTCTTTCCCATTTGGAAACTGCCTTGTTCGTAACACCCAACTTTTCAGCTAATTTTTCTTGAGTCAGCCCTTGTTCTTTTCTCTTTATAGAAATTAATTTACCGATTTTCTGAAGATTCATCACTTACTCCTCCTGAAATATGATGAGTATACTGTATAAGATTTATAGGTAGAAAAACACCCACCAGAAGTAGAGTTTATATCTAAGGTTAAATTAACCTTGGAGAGCCTTCTGGAAAATTGTCGGGCTTTACCGGGGGATATATATTTTTTTGATAATGATACTCAAATGATATTTTATTATGATGACAAAATGAATGTTGAGCAGCTTAAGATCACAGATAGAGAAGGCGAAGATACATTTATAATTGAATAGTTATAAGAATGTATAGAAATCTGTGGCAAGATAACCGGAAACTAATTAACCCAAAGAGGATATGAGAGTATAAGCTTTCATATTCTCTTTTTATAGTGTAGTCAGTGTGGGTGTAATTTTGTGGAACTTCTCCACTAGTTTCAGTAGTTTTTTTGTCCTGACTTCCAGAGCCATTCTGCTCACTCCTGATTTATCTGAACAGCCTTTTCCGACATAAAAAGACACCTGCATCCTTCGTAATGTGAATACCCTTCTTACCAAGCTTCTTTAATAAAAATTTTTCGAATTTATCCTGTTTGTCATTTAAGTAAGTCATTTGATTGCCATGGCAAGAGTAGATATAGTCAGCCAAGGGCTGCACCTCTGTTACTAAAAGATTATCTTCATATCTTAACAATTCTACTTCATCAAAGATAGGAGATAATTCTGTGTCGCCATTATCGAGTCCGAATATATCATATAACTTGATTTCGGATAAAGCAATCCTATCATCATATTCCTTTACCAAGAGTTCAATTTCCTTCAGATGCTGCTTTCCATAGGTACTGCAGCAAAACAACCCACCTTTTTTGAGGACACGATGAAGTTCTTTCAAGGTTTTTTCCCGGTCCTTTGCATAGAAGAGTACGTGATTGGCGATAACAACATCAAAACTTTCATCTTCATAAGGAATTTGGCTAAAGTTAAAGCATTGATAATTAAATAGATGTCTTTTAGCTTTTAATTTTTCTTTTGCATTTCTCAGCATCCCAGAGGAGACGTCAGATAGTATTACTTGAATAGAATCCGGCAAAAGATTAAGATTATCCGCCCATAATTGACCGTTTCCACAGCCAGTTTCAAGAATTTTCATACCGCTTTGCAAATGGAGATTCTCATATATCCATGAAAACCATCCTATTGGATTAATTGAAAATCTGTTATGTAATTCTATCCTGGCATTGATATTAGTTGAATTTCTATATTGATTAATTAAAGTCTCTTCCATACTGGTAAGATGAATTAAGCTGATTATCTTATTCCAATCTGCTTCCTGTTTCTCGGAAATAGATTGGGATACTTCAAGAATAGCCTGTTCCATTTGCTTTAGCTCGGCTATCTTTTCCTGAATTAATTTTAATTGAAGATCCAAGGAATCCTTTATAAAATCAGTATTTTTCCCATTGTGAGTAATATTGGATATCTCGCTCAGAGAAAAACCAAGCCTTTTTAAAACAATTATTTTCTGCAATTTAGCAAAATCACTGTCTGAGTAATAGCGGTATCCAGATTCTTTGATAATAGAGGGTTTTAATAAACCAGCATCATCATAATACCGTATAGTTCGGACGGATACATTTGCTCGTTTTGCAAATTCTCCAGTTGTATATAAAATATTCTCCTTCATTAATCTGACCTCACAAAGAATCCCTAAAATATTTTCAATATATTATGTTAATGGGGGTGGAGAGATTCAGAAAATCTTTATGCTCCAAATACCACCGTATGGTTTGACGAATACCATTCTTAAAATCTATTTCCTTGTTCCATCCAAGCTCTGAACTGATTTTGGTTGGATCAATGGCATATCTTTTATCGTGACCTTTTCTGTCTTCAACAAATTGAATAGAGGAGGCAGCAATATCGTAATCATTTTTCATTATATCTAAAATAAGATTTGCAATTTCAATGTTAGTATGTTCATTATGACCACCCACATTATATACTTCCCCAATCGTACCTTCTTGAAGCACTTTATCAATTGCTTTGCAATGATCTTCCACATAGAGCCAATCTCTTATGTTAAGACCATCGCCGTAGATGGGTATCGAATTACCGATTAAGCAGGATTTAATACAAAGTGGAATGAACTTTTCCTCATACTGATATGGACCAAAATTATTAGAGCATCTGGTTACTAATACCGGAAGTCCATGTGTTGTATAGTATGCAAGTGACATCATATCACCTGCAGCTTTACTTACTGCATAGGGATTTCTGGGTTGAAGGGGAGACGCTTCTGTAAAATAACCTTGGGAAGGTAATTCTCCATAGACTTCGTCCGTAGAGATATATAAAAAGCGTTTGTCATTTGTATGCCACAGATCTTTGGCAGCGTTTAATAGATTTAAAGTTCCAAGTACATTGGTTTCGGCAAACTCTTTTGATGAAGCAATACTTCGGTCAACGTGAGTCTGAGCTGCAAAATGAACAACATAATCAATGTCATATTCACGAAATATTTTCTTAACCAATTCCTCGTCGCAGATGTTTCCTTGCAGAAAAACATAGTTATCTGATATCTCATACTTGCTGACATTCTGTCGGTTTCCACAGTAAGTTAAAGCATCCAGATTGATAATCCTAATGGTGTCTCCATATTTCTGCCTAAGATAGTGAATGAAGTTGGAACCAATGAATCCGGCACCACCGGTAACTAAATAACATTTCATATATAATCCTCCTTATAAAGTGAAGTTAAGACTTTTACAAAACGATAGTACAGGGTCACGCTACGTAAGAGTCAAGATGATTTTATATAAAATTTTTAGAGATTTATAACATCATTTTTCTAAAATTAAATAGATAAATTACTTCTTTTCTATTTAAATCTTTAGAAAAGAAGAGAAGTAAATCATCATCATTAACACAAGGAGCATATTGATCTAACTGTTTACCCTGATACCATACGCCTGTGCCGTCTGGAACAAAACCACGTTTAACGTATAGTCTATGTGCATTTCCATAACCGGAATGTACACCGACAGCCAGATAGACTAGATCACTTATTTTAGAAGCTTCCTCCTCGACAGCATCTAAGAGTTTGGTGCCTATTCCTCTCTTATGTTTATCAATGAACACTCTAAAGTCTACAATTTCAGCAGAATGTTATTTGATCTTCAACACTTTAATCATATGACACCTGATTTATATGCAGTTACTTAATTATACTTTCCATTATATGGAGAGTCAAATGCTACTTGTCTAGAAAGACTGGTTTCAGCAGATTTTTTAGGCTGGCTGCTTTAAGTAATTTTTAATCAGCTTGTTTTGATTTTTGATTAAGAATTATTCTTGCTATGATTAATATTGTAAAATAGATAGGAACCGTTGCTAATAATATTGTATAAAGATCATGTACGACTGAGTAAGAACTGGAATTAAAGCCTTTGACACAAAGGTGTCCCAATAGATAGGATAGGGGCAGGACAAGTATTCGAAATACGAGGGTAGTTGTTTTTGGACTTTTACGGACAAGGATTAAAATTATCCCTAAAAATAATATAAGTACAGCCGCTATAGTAACATAATACGATAACACGAGGCGTGGCAGGGTTATTGCTCCACCATTTGGGTTTTGGTTTGTACCATAGAGTAGAACATCATTACTTCCATCGTTTGAAGAATATGAGACGCTAGTTACCGGGTCAGCATAATTATTTAGGATAAAGTCTCGGGGCACTACGTCATTGCTTACATGACCTAGAATGCTAGTCCAAAGCTCAATTGTAAAATGATTTTCATTTGAGAGGCGGGATATTCGAATATCATAATAAGCATCAGGGATACCAATGTGTGCGGTAATTTGATTGGTATTGTTAGCAGTAATCGATATGACATCTTGAGAGTACGGAATAAAATAAGGACTGGTTAGATATCCCATTGCTAAAATAAATATTAGTAGAGTAAGCGATACTGAAAGAAGTATAGTTAACAACTTTTTCTTGTGAAGGGTCTTTTGTATTTTAGTTAGTGGTATAGCTTTTACATTAAGTGATATGACATTAGAAACTGATAACCTGTTAAGCTCTTTTTTACAGTTCTCACAGTTGTTAAGATGCTCTTCAACTAAATTGCGTGTGTCGTCACTTGAAATATTTTCAAAGTACAAGGGTAATAAATCTTTTATAACATCACAAGTTATTTTCATTGATAATCCTCCATTCGATCTATAATTTTGTTCCTGGCCCGGTGGTAAGTGACACAAGCCCAGTTTTCTGTCTTACAAAATAAATTAGCTATTTGTTTAAAGCTTAATTCACCAAATACCCTCAATGTAAATACTTCTTTATATGGATCACCAAGGCTATGTAGGGCTTCATGTACTTTCATTATTGTTTCGGTATTGAGAATATATTGATCAATATCGATATCATTTGATTTTTCTTCAAGGATGGTAATTGTATCAGTTTTCTTATTTTTACGTAGATAAGAATAGTAGCAGTTTTTCGCAATCTGACACAACCAAACTCTTAGTTCGCAATTGCCCTTAAATTGATTAAGAGCATTCATTGCTTTAAAGAATGTTTCAGAAGTAATTTCTTCTGCTATATGCTCATCCTTTGAAAGGCTTAGAATAAATAAATATACATCATTGAAGTAAGCCCTATATATTTGTTCTATTTCAGTCACTTTTTCACCTCCCATAGATAAGACTCACTAAATCTAAAAATCTTACAGCTTTATCCAAAATAAATGTGCTAAATAATATATATTTCTATAGATAATAAATCAAATAATTCGTAATAACGTATAAGTAGATTATATCAGTGGAGAGTAGAGCATAAAACGATGCTAAAAAAGCTGTCCGAATATTCGAACAGCTTTATATAGGTTATAATTAATTCAGACTAATGCATATAACTACTCTTGGCAAAATTCATAGCCTTATCAATACTAGGATAAAAATAAAACAAGTCGCCCTTAAAGAAATCATTCATATTCAACTATCTTTAGGCAATATTTTCCCCGCACATAATATCAAAGGGCATAATCAGTAATTTGCTTAACTTCTTTTCATACTCTTGGAAAAACCACTCTGTAGCCTTTGAATAATATTCAATCGTATCAAACTGCCAAAAAGAATAATATTTTACACATTTAACAATCTTAGTCAACGGCCTTGGTAATTCACCGATTTCATCAAATACATAAAATCTTTTCATGTAGTTGATGTCAATACTGCCTTCCTGTTCTTTTTGAAAAGAGCACATTTCTTTTACCAGACTTTCGAATTCTTCAAGCTTATCAGGTTTTACCTGAAAAAGTTTCACTTCTGAAAATATCATTTTAATCCTCCGAATATACATTATATAAAAATATAATAGTTATTTGATAAGTTATATTGCTTTAACCATAAACATTTCGAGGGGTTGTTCAAAGCCTGGTAGATCAAGTACCAAACATCCGCAGTCTTTATAACCAAGCTTGCGATAGAAATGCTGTGCGTTTTCATCAACCTGCGTTGAAGTCATAAGTAACTTGAAGCCTTGGTCTGACATTTCCTTTTCCCAATAGTCCATAGCTTTTCTGCCATAACCCTTTTTATGATAGGCAAAGTCAATGTAGATTAGAGTTAAGAAAGGGGTATTGTCCCAGAACATGTTATAACGCATTACACCAATAGGTTTCTCGTTATCCAGAATAATATAACCTCGTTTGTCAGCCACCTTTTTATTAAATTCGGCTTCTGGCAGGTGACGGTCTAGTGAATACCAGAATGACTTATCTTTTTCATCGATTGATCTTATTTGAAACATTGTGTACTCCTTTAGTGCAATCAATTATTTATGTAAGCTTTTAGTCTTACTCCTTTTTCTTCTTATAATTGTAGTTATATACTATAAAAAGTAACCTATAACATTTTAAATTCTTTATCAAATTCTATAACAGCAGTATGATTTAAACTATCGTCATAAATTAAGGATTCATAAAACTTGCCATGGACATTTTCAAGATACCCTTTTTTTAGTTCCATTGCCATAAAGGCAGGATAGTTACTACCATTACAATCTGTGATACCATATTTCTCGGCTTCAACAAAGCCGAATTGCGGGTAATATTCCGGACGACCAAAAAATAGAATGGCACCATACCCGAGTTCAGTAGCTTTTGCTATTGTTGTATTCATAAGTGTCTTACCAATCCCTTGCTTTTGATATTCTGGTAGAACACTTAATGGACCAAAATTTAACACAGGTACTATTTTCCCATCCTGTGTTTCCACACGGGCATTGCTATAAATAATATGACCAACGATCTTTTCACCGACAACTGCAACGTAACTAAGTTCAATTATTCCATCTGTTTCACGTAAAGCATGGACCATCCAGTGCTCAAAAGGGCAACCGATGCCCCCTCTCTCAACTCGACCGGGATACGAGAATGCCGCACGTGTAATTTCTTCTACAATTCGATAATCACTTTCTTCTTCTGACCTGACTCTAACATCTAACATAGTTTCCTCCTGTTCTGGAGAGGCTATTCTTTATTTTCCCTCCACAGTGATAATTTAGTTTTTCTCATAACTTATCTATCCACCTTTCCTTTGGGAGTTTATATTATAACTCATAATAGAGATATAAATTGAATTGAATTTAGCATAATATGGTAAAATTATAAACGGTATAAGTTAATAACGCAATAAGATTGATACGATTCATACTAAATAATGGAATCTAAGTGACAATGACTATCGCATTTTCAGCAAAGAATTATTTTGAACAGAGCATATCCGATTATGAACATGCAATTATGTTATATCCAGGTTGTGCTCACTTTCCACAGTTTGAAGAAAAAGAAAAAGTCTATGAGTGAATAACTGAAAAATTTGGAGGGATGAGAACTGATTAATCAACAAGGTTTCGTTTTGTTAAATTCGAACACATCTAGGATAATTGTGATATGTTTTAGTAAGTCTATTTTCTAGCAACTAATATAGTTGTATTTTCAACACGAAAAACATTTGCTATATCTATAAATCCAGCACTTTTTAACATAGATACTTGATTGGAAATTGTACATGGAGTATCATAATGATAAAATTCGTTATCCAGTAATCCTAATTCTTTTCTAATTCGGTTATTTTCAGAATAGTGGAGATCCTCATCTTCCTGTTTTTCTACCATATAATCACATTCGATATAGACACCATTAGGGGTTAGTGCTTGATGTATTTTCTTGTAAAGGTTGATTTTTAAATCGTGTGAAAAATGGTGCAAGGTTTGAAAGGATATGGTACAATCATAATTTTCATTACCAAAAGGAATGTCAAAGTAGTTACCACAGATGAGTTGTATTGATTTGTCCATATGTTTTTCTTTTAATTTATCAAGCATTGCCTGAGTTAAATCTATTCCGGTTACATGAATATCAGGTAATACTTTCAGTATTTCGTCAAGTTCAAGACCTGTTCCACAGCCTAAGTCAAGCAACCTTTTACACGCCGTGGGAATTGATTTTGCCATTTCAATATATCCCTCTTTACATCCAGGTACATTGGTAAGCATATGCTGGTCATAATTAGTTACTCGTTTTGTAAAGAAATTATCCATTCTTTCCATTATTGCCTCCTCAAAAAGAAATACAAAGTGATGAGAAATTATCCATTATTTTCTAATAATAGTGGATTTATCTGATACTAAAAATTTTATCATCGTCATAGGAAAAGAGACACCTTAAACAATTTTATAATAGATGTTAGGCTTTAGGCGTATCTTTATAAAGAAGATTTTACTTTTTGGTAATTCTATTTCTATATTCACGAGGAGATATTCCTTTTATCTTCTTAAATGCTTTTGAAAAATATAGATTATCATTAAAACCCACTGAATAACCTACAGAACCTATGGATAAGTTAGAGTCCTTTAGTAATTGACAGGCATGCTTAATGCGAAACTCAAGAATGAATTGTTCTGGGGATAATTTATAATGTTCCATGAATACCCGGTATAGCTGACTTCGGCTAATTCCAATATAGTCTGCAATACCTTGGACAGTTAGTTCTTGTGCATAATTGAATTCAATATATTCCGTTGCTTTATGAAGGTAAGTGTTAGTAGAGTGGTAGTGCTGCTTGGTATGAGATGAATTTTGGACTAACAGAGAGAGTGCTAGCATTAAGTATCCCGACATGATAATCTTAGACGAGGTACTATTTCCTTTTGCATTATAAATATTCATTAGATATGTTTCAAAACTGTTATTTAACTCTGTATATATAACAGGATTTTCTTCGGTAAAGTCTGTTTGATTAATAATTATTCTCGCATCATTTCCTTGAAAACCAACCCAATAATATTCCCAAGGATCATTTTGGTCAGCAATATAAGTTATTTCAGTATTGGGATAGATTAGAAAGGTATTACCAGTGCTTATCTCAAAACTTCTTTTACCCACTTTGTATATTCCTTTTCCTGAGACTACATGGTGAATTAAATAAAAATTGCGGATTCCAGGACCCCATTGATGCAGAGCTTTACATTGCTCACGACCAACATTATAAACTCGAATGGATAATGCTTCATCGCCGTTGGATATATAGGATAATTTTTGCCCTTCACTCATAGAGTAGCCCTCCTGTTCTTATTAAAGCAATGGTATAAACACGCTCGTGATACCAATGAATGTGTATAGCTTTGTGGCTTCACATATTGTGTTTCTTACAGATAACTATATGTCTTTTATGATACAAATGCAACATAAATACATATAGTTGCAACTTTAGATACTTGAGAAGGACAGACTGGTTGAGTTAAAATCTAATTACAGTAAATCGATTTGCAAGTAAAAAATTAAATGAGGCGAAATATAATGAAAATCCTTGTCACTGGGGCAACCGGGTACATTGGCTCGCATGCCTGCGTAGGTCTATTAAAGAATGGGTATGAAGTTATTGGTATTGATAATTTTAGTAACTCTGATCCTTCTGTAGTAAATAAAGTAAGTCATATAACTGGTAAAGAGTTTTACTTTTATGAGTGCGACTTACGAACAAAGGAGCAGGTAAATGATATCTTTGAAGAAAATAAAATAGACGCTGTAATGCATTTTGCGGCTTCTAAATCTGTACCGGAATCAGTGGGTAAGCCCCTGCTTTATTATCATAACAATATCCTAAGTACTATAAACCTGCTGGAAGTTATGAAACAGCATAATGTAAAGAAGCTGGTGTTTAGTTCATCTGCAACCGTTTATGGAATAAATAATATGGTACCCCTTACCGAAGAAATGGCATTATCAGCGACGAATCCGTATGGGTGGACTAAGGTTATGATTGAACAGATATTATCTGATTATGCTAATTCAGACCAAGAGGTGAAAGTAGCAATACTAAGATATTTTAATCCCATTGGAGCTGATCCAAGTGGTTTCATTGGTGATAAGCCCAGAGGTATTCCAAGTAATTTAATGCCATATTTATGTTTGACAGCAGTAGGGAAATTACCATCTGTAAAAGTATGCGGGACTGATTATCCAACTAAGGATGGAACAGGGGTGAGGGATTATATTCACATTACGGACCTGGTAGAGGGCCATAAAAAGGCTCTGGAAAAGCTGGATAATATAAAGGGAGCACAAGCCTATAATCTGGGAACTGGAATCGGCTATACGGTCCTTGAACTAATCGATACTTTTGAAAAAGTGTCGGGACTACAAATAAAACGGGAACTACAAGATCGTCGTCCAGGAGATGTAAGTGAGGTATTTGCGGATGTAGGAAAAGCAGAAAGGGAGCTAGGATGGAAGGCAAAGCTTACGCTGGAAGATATGTGTCGGGATAGCTATAATTTTATCAAAATGAATACCTGATGCAACATTGGTTCATAAAAGGATTTAGAATATTATAAAGTATTGGTTTAAAAAGAGTAAGGCTGTATAAAATTATATCCAGCCTTGCTCTTTCCAATAACTCACTTCAAACGGGTTGTAATCCATTCCTTTATGCATCTGTTTCATTATAAAGAACATAAACTTACTCTTAAAACCTGGTTTCACATGTCCAATCTTTTTATGTATGGATTTTGCAAGCTGTGAGATCTTTTTTTCTGCTTTCTTTTTTCGTGCTGAACTCACTTCTTCCCAACTCATAGCAGCAACAGTGATTGGCAGTTGATATGTTTTCCCGACAGACCACCAAAACATCTGCGATGCAATCATCTTTGCAGTTTTCTTTGCACCAGTTCCAGCGGTAGTTGAAATTGCAACACCAATTTTATGTTTCATTGAGGGATGTGGTCTGTGCGAGATCCAACGATATCCCATATGGTCAAAAAAGGTTTTTAACTGACCGGACACACTAAATACGTAAGTAGGAGAGTCAATGACTATGAGGTCTGCCTCTTCAATTGCATTTATAACGTCTTCAATTTGGCTGCGATGAGGGCAAGAATTCTCCCCTTTCATAAAACATTGAAAGCATCCCACACAATCATTAATATTATTTACATAAAACTCTTCCAAATCCCCCTGAGTGTAATTTAATTTATCCAATAGCATTTGCGTTATATGATAGGTACTTCCTTTATGTTGCTGCCCATGAATTACTGCTATTTTCACTAGTGATACACCTCCGTAAACTGAGTAACCAATAACTCTATCTTTTTTAATGCTTCTTCCAGTGTAATTTTTTTATAGTCATATTCCTGCAGTAATACGAGTATTGGAGTATAAAAATGATACGCCATAACAGAGGTATCTTTCTTTGCCAAAGAATTCGATTTTTGCATTGCTGCAAAGAGTTCAGCTTGATATTGCATCGGTATCTCAATAAAGAATTTTGCATAAAGATCCCCAATTTCAGAACGATGAAAGGCACTAATCATAAATAACTTTCTGCATTTTGACAGATATGGCTCTTCAGCATATACCCGGAAGATTTGCTGAACGATACCAATCAGAGTTTCTTTCGATATTGTCATATACTCTGCATTGGTTAGTAAAGCTGGATTAAATATGTTTTTGGTTTTTTCATCAAATAAAAGTACAATTGAGTTAAAAATATCCTCTTTTGCAGAATAATGTTTATAGATGGAGGCTGCTTTTATTCCAACTGCGCCTGCAATGTCAGTCATGGATACTCCATCATATCCTTTTACTGAAAACAAAGATAATGACTCATTTAAAATCTTTTCTTTTGTATTACGCATTTTTATATCCTTTCAATACAGAGTTTTACACTATGGGAATAAGTTTATTATGGGAATCAAAAAGCTAACGGTCATTAGCTGAATTATAGCTAATAATCGTTAGCTTGTCAATGAAAAGCTATTCGCTGACTTTTTAATTTATTGTTTCTACTGCTTTATCCAGAAATATCATGCCGTCCAGATGTTCTATTTCGTGACAAAGACATTTCGCCATCTCATTTTCTCCAGTAATCAGAATTTCTTCACCATTCTCATTTAGAGCTTCAACGTTTACACTCTGTGGACGAATGGTTTTAATATATTGATCAGGAAAACTTAAACAACCTTCTATACATTCCTGAATACCACTTGATCCAATGATTTTTGGGTTTACTAACTTTAAATAATTACCACAATAATCTATAACAACCAAACGTTTTAGAATGCCTACTTGATTCGCTGCTAATGCGGCACCGTTCTCTGTTTGATGTAAAGTGTCCATCATATCCTTTAGCATTTGACGTATTTTATCGTCAATTACTTGCACTTCCTTGCATCTTTTTCTTAGGATTTGATCATCGTTATATCGTAGCTGTCTGATTGCCATTGCGTTCCCCCCTTGCTACTATTAGCTCTCGACTTTCTTAGGCTATCTTCAAACATAAAGACCTCTTCAATCGTACATTGAAATACATTCGAAATATCATAAGCAAGCCAAATAGAAGGTTCAAATTTCTCTGTTTCAATAGCGTTAATCGCCTGCCTTGAAGTTCCGACTAATTCACCTAACTGCTCCTGTGTTAATCCTCTAAGTTCACGTAATTCTCTAATTCTATTTTTCATAGATCATTCACCTCGTGTAATGTTTACCTTACATTGAGTATACATAAAATTATATGTAAAGTCAAACTTACAAATCGTATTTTTTAGGTTGTCTTAAGATATTATTTATAAGTTGGCTGTGTACTTGATAAATTCACTTTGAGTAAAAAAGCTGATGCATCACTCATGCACCAGCTTGACATTTAATTAAAATAATTTTTATCGTATAGTTCATTACTATGTACTTATATAAACTTATGAAACCACTGAATTACAGTTTCCGAATCCGCTTTACTTGAAAATGGATGGTCGCTTCCTTCAGAAACAGTGAGAGAGCAGTGATTTTTAAGTGCGAAGTCCTCCATGATAGAGCGGCTTTGCAAGTTATCCTCTGAACCAAATAATAGATAGGTAGGAGATGTCCATTGATTAATTGGATTGGCTTTTACATAACAATAATAATCCCAGGATAAAACATCGATAGGGGTCAATATTTCTTTTTCTTTTTCTAGCTTCTCCTCTGTAACATCAAACCAAAGAAACATATTATGGATCAGATATTCCATGTCAAGGATTGGGGATAGAAATAGACATCTATCAAACATAATATCCTGATATGCATGGAGTGAAAAATATGCCCCAAGGCTACCTCCAAATAAAGAGAGCTTCTTCCAGTTGTTACAGGCATAATCGCTAATAATCTTTAAATCATGAATACCGTTCCAGATATTACAACGATAATCCATATCTGTTCTTTCTCCATGTGCGGGTAAGTCAAAACTTAGAACTTGATAACCCTTTGAATTTGCAATCTCAGCAAATGCTCCTGCACTTTCTTTATTAGACATCTTACCATGAACAAAAATATAAACTTTATCTGAGTCTTCACCCCATATGATGGAAGGAATATTATTAATTAATAATTTTTTATTTTTCATTTTACCTCCGTAATCTATCGAGGTAGTTCCCCCTTTAGATAGTGTAATAGTGTTCGTAACATAATAAAATCCTCCTTTCTCAATTAATTATATGTGAGTTAAATTAACTGCAAAAAATATGTTTAGTATACTTTGGTACTATAAAATTATGAAAACTCCTTGCACATTGTCATTTCGAATAAATATATACTTTTAATAATACCTCATATAAACTGTGTAATTATTTATGTAAAAATTAAAGTCGGTTGCTAACTGTAATAATATCATAAATACATCTGATTTTCCATATAATGTAGCATTTTATAAAGGTTTATAGGGTATATATTTAACTAATAGAAATGCACCTGCGCGTAAACAAGTGGAACGACAGGTGTTTCATGTGTCATGAAAAAAGAGGGTATATTCAAAGTCAGGAAATGACGTATGAATCCCCCTCTACCAATGTTTATATTTTAGAATTTGATATGTACAAATTTCATTAAGCCAAATTTATCCATTAATATGCGCTGCATTCGGAGCTTAAAACTATCCTTAAAGGGGAGCCCTTTAAAATATGGTTCAATTGTTACTTCACGAATTCCAGGAGTCCAGTTTTTTATCATCTTGGAATTGTTTACATAAAAGTACATCTGTGCGCCGGCGTTTCCAGTTTTTCTAACCATTTCGTTAGATTTTTCCACAGCACCTTTGGATTCTGCATCAAAATATAACTCACTGCCAGGGAAACGACGAGCCATAGCCGTAAAGATGGGTTTTAATTGTTCTTCTTTAAAATAATAGAAGACACCACCAGAAATAAACATAATTCCCTTGCTTTTATCATAATAAATATCGTCAAACCAGGATTCATCCAATAGAGATTTTGCAACCGATATGTTTCGATCAGAATCTGGCAGTAGTGTTTTACGATAGGCAATTGCATCAGGTAAATCAAGATTATACCAGTGGATTTGACCATTATCAACACGGGAGAAGCCAGTATCTAATCCGGAGCCAATGTTAACAATAGTTGCCTTAGGGTGCTTAGCAATAAAATTACGTACTGCATCCTCCATTTTTCTTGCACGAGTAATGTAGCAAAGTCCGCTAAAATCTCCAAAGGTTTTTTCTATTCCCGAAAAATCAAAGGATTGTTTATTAATAATTTCGATTGCATCTTTATCCTCAAGAATATGAGAGTAGGGCTTACTATATTTTGCACGGCCCCATAGAGGAATTAACATAGTTCCTTGTACAGACTGCAAATTCAGTGATTTTGAACTGTTCATTACATTTCTCCTTTATATAATCTCTATAGTTAGAATGTTCTAACTATAGAGATTATATCGCATAAATAATGGAAAGTAAATGCTCCATTACATATCCATTTAAAATGTACATAAACATATCCAATCTATCGCAATTATTTCAAGTTGTTTTTTTCCAACAATAGATATACAATCCTATAATAGGAAATAAATGAGTATTATGCTGTGATTATAAAGTTAACGGTTTCTTTAATAAATTTTAATAAAATTTTAACAAAAATGATATAATATGGAGTAATATAAAATCATACATAGCATCAAATTATTATCAACAATGAAAAATAATATTAATGCAATTATAATGGTGAAGGTAATTTAACAGAAGGGGAGGCAGAGGCTACACATGAAAATCCTTATTACCACAGAATGGTATACACCGGTAATCAATGGGGTTGTAAATTCAGTTTTAATATTACAAAGGAAACTACAGGAGATGGGACATGAAGTAAGAATACTTACTTTATCACATTGCAATCAATCTTCAATGGAGGGTAATGTGACTTATATAAGGGCAAGGGATGCAAGCTGGATTTATCCTGAGGCTCGTATTGCTTTCCATATAAATAGTAGCTTTATGGAGGATATCATAGAGTGGAAACCCGATGTAATCCACTCACAATGCGAATTTAGTACCTTTCTTATGGCACGCAGATTAGCAAAAAAACTAGATATACCCATTGTTCACACCTATCATACGATGTATGAAGATTATACTCATTATTTCTTTCCTAATAAAAGAATAGGCAGAGTTGTAGTATCCTTCCTGACAAAAGGGGTTATAAGGCGCACAAGCTATGTCATTGCTCCTACAGATAAGGTAAAAAATATGCTAATGGGATATGGTGTTAAGCGGGATATCATGGTTGTACCAACCGGTATTGATTTACATAACTTTAATATATCTCAGGATAAAGAAAAACTACAGGAGCTTCGTGCGAAAATTGGAATTCCAGAGGGAAATAAGGTGCTTGTTTCCATTGGACGATTAGGAAAAGAGAAGAACCTGGAGGAGATCATAAGCTATCTTGAGCGATTACATAACTCCGAGATTACATTAGTTATTGTTGGAGATGGTCCATATCGCAGCAACCTGGAGTATCTTGTCAGAGAATTAAAGCTGGAGAAGCAAGTTATATTCACTGGTATGGTTCCACCTGACGTGGTCGCGGATTATTATAAGCTTGGAGATGTATTCGTTTGTGCATCAATTAGCGAAGCACAGGGTTTGACCTATATGGAGGCACTGGCAGTTGGAGTTCCGGCATTGTGCAGGAAGGACCCATGCCTTGACAATGTAGTCATTGATGGGGTAAATGGCTGGCAGTATACCTCCTATGAGCACTTTGCGGACAGACTTACAGCAATTTTATATCAAGAAGATTTGCATAAGAGGTTATCAAAGAATGCGCGTGACCTGGTGATGCAGGAGTATTCATCCATTGCCTTTGCCAGAAAGGTTTCACAGATTTATGAGAAATCAATTGCAAACAAAGGTCATTAATATTCATTTTGAGAAAGATCATTCCCAAGTTTAATAAAGCTTGAGCCGATTCTAAAGGAATCGGCTCAAGTCATAGTTTTTTAAATTTATTGAAGGATTACTCTATAATATATGCACTAACAATCTCTCCATAATATGCGGTATGATAATCTCGGTTTGCACCATGAAATGAGCTTTCTACATCTTGAGGGTAACATTTCATATTGTTTTCCTCTGTAATAGCATTTTTGTCCTGTTCCTGTTTGTAAATTACGCGGCATTCCAAAGTTAATGGTAATTCCTTAATACCGGGGACAGTAATCAGATTTGAAGGCTCTAAAGTTAATCCAAGGGTCTCGATTTTGTCCATCGTATGTCCTGATTTTGTACCACAAACACCTAAAATCTTTTTGTCATATTCACCTACCGGAATATTGATTGTGAATTCGGGATTCTTATCCAACTGTTGCTTTGTAAAACGATGCTCTCTTACAAAAACGGTGAAAATAGGCTTGTTCCATTCAATTCCTAACGTTCCCCAGGAAATAGTCATGGAATTTATTTTATCGTCTGTTTGCGTAGTAAGCAATACTCCTTGCTGTACAGCTTGTAATATTTCCTGTGCATGTTCAAATACATTAATTTCTTTTTTCATAAATACAGCTCCTTCTTGTTTTTCATATATCTGTATGATAAGGTAAAGTAGAACAAAAAGAAAGTACGCACTTTTTATATAGATACTATCCAAAAGGAGAGCAATATATGTCAGACTCAATGGTGGTAAACTCAAGACCCTTTGAATATGCATTATCCCTTATCGGAGGCAAATGGAAAATGAATATTTTATTTTGGCTTTGGAAACGTGATACCATGCGTTATGGAGAGCTGAAAAAGTCGCTGGAAGGAATTACACATAAAATGCTGAGTAATCAGTTGAAAGAGCTGGAAGAAAATGATCTGATTGTCAGGCATGAATATCCTCAAGTACCTCCCAGGGTGGAATATTATTTGTCGGAACGGGGAAAAACTTTGATGCCGATCTTAAATACATTTTGCCAGTGGGGGACAGAACACATTGATGACTAATTAATAGAAATCATAAGCGTATGCTAGAAAAAGAAAGGGCTATTGGAGAATATCCAATAGCCCGATTTTATTATGATTTGAGAACTAAGTCTCTACTCCGTAGAATAGGATTGACTATTCCTTTACAACAGGATACCAGAGCTCATAAGTATAATTTTCTTTTGGGAAGTCATAATCAAAATATACTTCAACATCAGGAATAGAATTATCTGCCCGTCTGTATCCGGAAGATGGGAACCATTCCTGCCATATGCGATTGACTAACTCCATTAATGCACCCTCTGCCTCAAAAATTGCCCAAGTTGCTTCGGGAATATCAATCTGTTCTAAACCTTGAACCTCAGAATTAGTAGTTGAGGCAGCAATATAATAATCAAAGGTATGCTCATTATCAAAGTCGGCACACAAACCGATCAGACCTTTTGGTTCACCATTTGATTGTTTAATAATTTTATCGTAGGTTTCTTGTGGCAGGTCACGCCAGAAATGTGGTACTAGATTTTCAACCGCATCATTTCTGAAGGTTTTCTTGACTCCAACAACTCTAAAGGCATCTTTTTTTTCGATTCTGCACTTCATCTTTATCTCTCCATTCAATATGATTTGGAAAGTGATGCGAGGATAGGAGTTTAAAAAGATTTTACGGCTTCTTGCGTATTGAGGTGATACCTTATGTTGATTTTGAAAGGCTCTATTAAATGCAGTTGGTGATGAATATCCATATTTCATAGAGATATCAATAATTTTCTCATTACTGTTTTGCAGCTCTAATGCGGCAAGCGAAAGACGTCGGCGCCTGATGTATTCGCTCAGCTGTATTTCTGTAATAAGGTAAAACATATTTGATAAATCATTACGAGAACAAAATGCCAATTTTGCAGCATATTCAAAATCAATTTCACTACTCAGGTTCTCTTCAATGTAGTCAAGTGCTCTGTTCATTCTTACATTCCAATCCAAGTTCACATCTCCTTTCTTCCACAAGTATATCAGGAGAAAAAGCTATAAGCCTCTCATCTATCATTTTTATGTGAGAGTTTTACTTTTCGGCTGCAATACATTGTATTGTATTTTTATTTTCGATTAAAATGTTATGAAAACCAATGCTATGTAAAAGATTTCTCATGGATTCGTCACTATTATATTAGAGTTATCCCCTACGATTAATTTCCACAGTTATAAATTCCTTTGATATATTCATTGCTTTTATTTGATTTTTAAATCGGGTATGGTGAGAGGAGCCTTCTGCAAATTTTGACTGTCCTTTTTCACATTTGCTGATAATTGATAGTACGGGTCGTAATGCATCAGCCAATTCTTCGGTGGTGTATTTGTGTAGTACATCTTCATTTGCTATCAAAGCTTTAGAGATGTACAATGCTTTTATTCTATTCCTAAGCAGGGAGTGCTGCGAGGTAGATTCCGCAAACTTTGGCTGTATTTTTTCACAGTTACGAATATTGGAAGTTATAACTTGCAGAGCTTCATTTAATTCTTCCCTTGTATATTTTTCCATAGTATTTTACCTCAACTTTTAGTTAATAAATACCTAGATTAATAGTACCACACTTAGTCAAACAATTAAATTAGATTTCCAGTAGAACGTGTTTACTGCATCCTCTGCAAAGTAGAATTTACCTTATATTCTACTATAACAATTCATTTTAAAAAATACCCTTGTAAATACGAATTTAAGTATTCATTTTATAAATGTACATATAAAACTCTTGACTTAAAGTTAACTCTAATATGTATAATAAATTGTAAATTCAAAAAAGCAACGAACTAGGAACATGTAGTTGGATATTACTTATCAATAGTAAATGGAGGGTTACACATGGTTTTACAGGAAACATATACATTGAAGAATGGCGTTAAAGTACCAAAGATTGGGTTAGGAACCTGGCAGATACCGGATGGAGAACAGACTTATCAGTCAGTGCTCTGGGCATTACAGAATGGATACAGACATATAGATACAGCGATGGCTTATGGGAATGAAGCCAGTGTTGGCAAAGCAATCAAAGACTCTGGTATAAGCAGAGAGGAGATCTTTGTTACCACAAAGCTCCCGGCAGAACATAAGGGGTATAAAATTGCACATGAATGCTTTCAAAAATCAATAGCTTTATTAGATCTGGATTATATCGATCTTTATTTAATCCATGCACCCTGGCCTTGGCACAGCATTGGTCAAGATTGTACGCAAGGGAATATCGATAGCTGGTCAGCTTTGGAAGAGATCTATGATAGTGGTAAGGTAAGAGCAATTGGTATCTCAAATTTTGAGCCAAAGCATATTCAACCACTTTTAGAAGGATGCAAGCATGTGCCAATGATGAATCAAATTTCCTTCCATATTGGTCATAGACAAGAAGAAATCGTAAATTTTTGTGCTCCGCTTGGTATTAATATTACAGCCTATTCGCCGCTGGCTACCGGAAGAATTATTGGAAATGAAGTGATTGTAGCAATGGCAGAGAAATATCAGGTAACACCAGCACAACTTTGTATCCGATACTGTGTACAAAAGGATACTGTTGTTATTCCCAAGTCAACCAAGGAAGAACGAATTATATCCAATTCAAAAGTAGATTTTGTTATCAGTGATGAGGATATGAAGCTTTTAGATCAAGTGTGATAATTAGAAGAGTAGAAGAGGGGATTCGAGAGAATCCCCTCTTACTAAAATGTCTATAAATATCAGAATGCTTCTTAACATTAATGTTTGGCTTTTAATTTCATGAAGAGTAAGTTGATTACTAAATATAATGCACAAACGATTAAGCCAGAAATACCTATTTTAATTACCTATACCACAAAGCCATGTGGAAACACTGCTATTTCCTTTGAACTTGTCAATACTTAAAACAGCCTGGCAAAATGTCTCCTGGGTAAGTTCTTCTGCTAAATCGGGATTCTGCGACCTAGTCAAGAGAAAACCATATACTGTTTTAGCGTGTTTTAAATATATTTGTTCCATAGAATCCATATATATATGTTTTACCTCCTATCTATTAATTAGTGTCACAAAAACTCAATTCGTTACAATCGGCTTGTCTTTTTTATGAAAGTGAATATAAAAAACTCGCTAACCCTTAAAATTAAGAATTAGCGGATATTTTTTAACTGCTTTTTGTGATTAACATTGACTTAATTATAATTTTTGGAATATTAAAAGTCAATATTTGATAAAAAGGACTGGAGCAGGGGACGGCTATTTTTCATTAAGTTTAAGTAAAATAGTATTAAAATAGTTCTTATACTTCTTTGGAATAATCTTTGTCAAAGGATTCCTTTTCCCAAGATATAAATACCTCCAGTTCCCAGTGATATTGTGGAATAAACGCTTTTTTCTCAAAACCAATTTTCTTATAAAAGGTTTGATTTCCGCCTAACATTCCCATACATTTAGGAAACATTAGCTGAACTCGATTAGCAGCTTCATGTAAAATAGCAGTTGCAATTCCCTTTCTTCTTTCCCACCAAACGACACCCAGGGGTTCAAGTTCACAATAGGGGATATTTTCATCGCACCAAATGATGGCCATTGCTACAGGTCGCAGTTGCTCATCAAGGACACACAAATCCAGATTCTTTCTGTAATGTTTCATCTTTCGCAGATCATGGAAGGCATGTTCGCCATGTCTACACGCATGGGAATCTCCATCGTAGCTAAAAGATAGGCGATGAGTATTTGAAAGGTAAAAGTCTGGAACTTCATTGCCATCTGCAAAGGTATAACCATCAGGTAATTTTACGTCAAAAGACTGTTTACCAAAAGGTAGAATATATAATTCCTCTCCCCATTCCATTTCATGAAATCCAGACTGTAGAACCATTTCTTTTAAGGTAGTATTCCAAGTAGGAACATATAGATTTAAAGCTTTAGTTCTTCGGTCTTCTTTGGTACTGGCAACATGCGTTTTTGCAAACTTTATCATGTCTCTAAGGAGTTCTCTGTCTTCGCCACGTTCTTTTGAGTCAAACAAGAAAAAAGCTTCTCCGCTGTAATTACCTTCATTAATAACACAAGCTGCTATTTTCCCGCTTTCCCTGTATACACCAACAGTATGACACCAGGCATGATAATGTCCAGTAAAAGCCGGATGCAGTCCTTTTTCAAATTCATGTCTGCTAAGTCCCCAGATTGGGTATTCCCATTGATATGAAGCAAGGACTAGCTGTTCAATTTCATCAAAATCTTCCTCTTTATAGAAGTTAAATTCGTAACGCATATGCATCAACCCTCTCTATGTGTTTATCATTTATGTGTAATATTACACCAGTGTTTTTCGTCGTTCTTTATATCAAAACCTATAGATAGAAATGATTTTACCATTTTACCCAGATTATCTAAATGCATAAAATAATTATACTTATTTGTGACATAAAAACAGGACTCTAATAAGAGCCCTGCTAAAATTTTAACTGTATATAATTTTTTTGACTGTATCAAAGGCTAATCCATATAAATCAGATATTTGTGAAATGGATTTACCATCTCTATACTTCTTTTTAATTTCACTGTTTCTTATCAAGTAGTACGAGCGAGAGCCATTTTTTTCTCCCCATCCCTTTGGTGTGAGGTCATTGGGGACGTAAAGTAAATCACCTTTTACATAAGTCTGAAGTTCCTTTAATAATTCTTCTGGCAATACATCTGCTGCATTAATATATTTCATGATATCCGCTCCTTATTTTATGATAGCAAAATAAAGGCAGAATAAGCAGATAATGTAATACCTATTTATCCCACACAGAAATAGATTACATTATCGTTATTCTGCGTGGGATATTGCTTTGTTGTGATGTTTTCTAAGAAATATAACTTTTATAATACTCACCTCCATAAATTTATTTTTATATATCTGTTGATTACCACGTTCATCCTTTTTATTCAGATCAACGAGTAAGAATTACTTAATTCTAATTATACGGGTCGCTTTACCGAATTCGTTAAGCTCAATAACAAAGTCTCCGGACAATACCTTTGGATTTTCTTTAATCCCATACATAACAAAAAACGTAGATACAATATATCTATTCCGATACCTTGCGTTATATATGTTTACACCAAGTAAATCGAATTCACCCACATCTTCGCAATAACCACTGGTCAATGCGTTAGTAATGATTTCATTTGTTTCTTGATTATAAGCATCAACTGCAGCCTGTATTTTGCTGGAGACTATTGGAGTCCCCCTATAGGAAAGCTTATTGTCAAGAGTTGATATTGCCGTTGGTTGGGTGGAAAAATATTCAAAATCCGCAATACTATTCTCTTTTAAAATATAAAAGAATAGTGCTCCAATAGAATAAGATATGATTCTTACAGGTATTAAGCTAACAGGATTCTGTATGCGATTAAGAATTACGGATAGAGTATTTTCAAATTTTTCTTTTGAAAGCTGCTTGAGAACACCAAGTTCCACATAGTTTGCTGTGCCCTCTATTTGCTCAACAGCTGCTTCATACAGGAACTCATACTCATAGTGCAGCATCCTATATTTTCGAAGAGCTAAAAGATTTTCAAACTCATTTCTGTCAAAATGTCCGATCAATTTTGCAATCAGTATGTTTTCTTCCAATTTAATTGAGAGATTATCTGCCATATATCTATATTTACTAAGTGCTTCAAGTTCATTTGGAAATCTTGAGTCACAGTTTATTTGCTGGAAGGCATGGAACATCTCATGAACGATTTTTGATGTGAGAACTACATCATCCAGTTCATTATCAACCTTCCAAATAGCAATATACTCTCCCTGAAATAAAATAGATGTATTTGCCAGAAATTCTTCTGATTTCTCTATGTATTCACCGTCAAAAAAGCACTCGCTGTCATTATATAAAGCGAACTTTAAGGGTTTAAAATCTTTCCAAAGCAAGGAAAAGTCAATTGCTTCAATGTGTTTTTTTGTTTTTAAATATAGAGTCTGTAAATTCATCTACATTATCCTTTCAAGATTATTCACTATATGGATTGATCCCAAATGGATAATATGCCATAGCTGTGGGTGAAAAGTCAAATCCTATTTCTTTATATAAATGTTCTCCCAATTCACTTGTGTTTAATAGTATTCGTTCACAAGACCGTTCTTTAGCATCATCGACTAATAATTGTATTATCTCTTTGGCAATTCCATTTCTGCGGAAGGGAAGAGTAGTAAATAGATTCCCCACATAGGCGGTTTTTCCGGAAGGACACCAATCATTAGGTGGTAAGGTGAAATAACTGATACAACCCATTGATATAATGGTTGCATCCTGTTCGGCTACAATGATAAGTAAGGAGTCTTGTGCTATACCATTTGAAAAGTAGTCATTTGTATTATGATATAGAATATCATTAAACACAGATGTACGTGTAATTTCCTCATTCAACATATCAACTCGTAACTGTGATAACGCCGGAACATCTTTTATCAAGGCTTTTCTAAAAATCAAGGCAGGCTCTCCTTATATTTCATATAATTAATCTAGTGATTTCTAATACCCAAAACTTTTAAGAAATCGCATTTTTTCAATTGCTTTTATTGATTTCCACCAATTTTCACTGATGGCAAATTCCTTGGAATATTTACTGTTATTATCAAACCAGGTCCAGGGAATTCCCCAGACATCATTTTGAGGTACTGTCTCAATAAGATAGTTTAATTCCTTCTCCACGATATCCTTATTCTCATAATAATAAATACTTTGTGGTCCTTTAATATAATTTGAAGGACGAACGCCATAGTACTGCCATTTAGATAGATCATGTTCAATAGAGTTTTTAACCAATTCATTTAATCTTGGTTGTAATGAAGTATAATCATATTCATTGTGACCTAATACTCGCAGCTCATCTAAAAGCTCTACATATCCGCCAATACCCATATCTCCAAAGTTATTGCCGGCCATCAAGTTATTCAATAAATTTTTCACTAATGCAGTTGTTTTTTGATAAAGCATAGAACTTTTATCTATATGTTTTAGTATGAATATAGACAGTCCAGTAGTTACTCCAATACTTTCGGTTAAGTTTGCCTCTTCATTGAAATTCCACCAAGGAGCATGAGGATAGCTATCATTTGTAGGGACACAAAATCTCCAACCATATTCCATTAAATCTTTTTCATTCTGCAAATAGTTTAAAATCCCTTTATAAATCGGATGACTTAAATCTATAAATTCAATATCATTCAAAATGCTTATGGCATATAAGGTTGTATATGGTGTGGAATTGGGGTTCCAGTTATCAGGTTCTAATGAGTTACCGAAGCCACCATCCTCGTTCTGATAATAGGATAAAGCGGAAATTACGTCGCTCTTGTTTCCTTCTTCAAAATAATATTTCCATAAGCTTAGTTCAAGATCTCGTGCATTTCGATAAATCCATGTTTTTATCTGGTTATATGTTTTCGTTGATATCATATATTTCTTCCTTCGCACGTTCATTTTTTATGATTACTATATTACACCTTTTTTGCAGGAATTGCCAGTTCAAGTATTCATTTGTGAAGACGCCTTTAAGGTTAATGACTGAATTTCATTTTTATATATTTTTCTAGTGTAACTACGTGCATGGGATAAAATAAGCTCGGGTTACTATGTAACAAATTCTTTAATTCTATAAGCGTTATCCACCTGATATTTTTCGTTTCTTTACTCTTACTTAATAATTCTCCGTCAGCAATACATATAAATATTTGTACCATGATTGGATAAGTTCCCTCAATATTTTGACTGCAAGAAAATGGAGTATAGCTTAGCACTTTATATCCATGAGACTCAAGAATTATTGCTTCGTTTTCTCCTTTAATATTTGTGACTTTTAATCCCGTTTCCTCTTTAATTTCCCTTCTCAAACAATCAAATATATTTTCAAATTCTCTTATTTTACCAGCAGGAATTTCTAATAGCCCAAATTCTGATTTGGCATCAGCCTTACACCTATCTTGAACCAGAATATAGTCTATTCCATCAATATTTTTCTCTATTATTCCACCTACTCCGGGTTTGGCGAATAACTCCATCTAAGTAACCTCCATTACTGTTTTTAATACATTTAGTAAGAAAGCTTAATCCCAATAGTCTGAAGCAATCATTCTTAATAAGCTGTGTTTATCAGTATCTTCAACTAAGTAATCTATAAAAAATTGTTCTATGTCTGAGTCGTTTTTTATATTGCTTAATACTTTAAAGGCAGTTTCTTTTAAATTAGAACAGTCAAGTTTTGCACATTTTAATGCAATGACTTTCGTTCGTGCATCATTATTATCAGACAGAATTAACAATAATCTACGTAATGTTTTTATTTTATCAGAATCTAATTCATTAAATAAGGATAACATTTCAGTTTCACTAATAATATTAATATCCAATCCACATAAGATCATTTCTGCAAAGTCGTCTACGTTAGGATAATTTTTAGACGATTCGTGATAGCATTTTTCCCATTCTCGATTTATAAGGTTAGTATATAATTTATCTAATTTTGTAAACCTTGTTTTATTCTTTTTATCAGCGTAGTGTACTTGGAAGTCTTTGGGGAGATCGGTGTAATCTATTTTAATTCCGGAGTATGAGACCTTTGATGGAACCGTCAGTTTTCCATCATTTGTATATTCAATGCCGGTATAGGGAAGTACTGCAATGCATTTTACCTTTTTTCCAAGTTTAGCTGCTGCACAAGTTTTGTGATGTCCGTCGATAATTAAGCTAATAAATTCCGAGTAATTATATATTATTGTTCTAGGCGCATTATTATAATCTTCATACATTTTCAAATAATAATCAACCCTGTTTTCGTCAAAGAACCTTGTATCTTGTGTTGGGTATAAATATACTGGGATACCATCAACATAGTCATGATCAGCTGTTAATACTCCTGCGGTTGCAGGATTTTCTGTAAATGAATCATTTATTTCCCAAAAGAAGTGCCCGTTACCATCGGTAGGGTATGCCTCTATATCAGCTATCACATATAATCCTGTTTGTAGTAAACCCAATATGGGAGATATATCAATTATTGAGGTATCCAAATCTATATATTGTGAATTGATTTTATTCTGTATAGCCTTAATTTCTGGGCAATCTACATTATTTATACCATAACCGGTGGCCAAAAGACTTGCACATGTAGGGCAGGATGGTGAATGCTTTTGCGCTATGGGAACTCCATTCAATTTTATATGAGATAAATATGTTGAGCCATAATAGCCATTTTTACATTCCATTGTACTAGTTTCAAATGCGCCAGTTCCATTAACGCGAATAAGCTTTGCAGAATTGCACCAATAATTGGAGGAAATATCGATATCGGTAAGTATCTCAACTGAAATTTTCTTTTTATTAAAAAGCACTGACAGTACCTCCTCTATTTTATTATGTGAACAACCATATCAACCCATTTTATTTAACCCACACTTTCTTTTTCATTGTTATCTTTTTGGCACTCTTCTCGTTGATATGTCAAGAAATTTTTCACCGGGATTGACACAATCAACAAAATACCTATAACAATGTAAATGGTATAGATAAATATATTGATAATATCTATAACATTAAATGAAACATTTGCCTCTAAAAATAATGATAAAATTCTTAATAAAAATGCAAAAAATCCTGTTATTCCAGAAAACAATGTTGAAATCACTATCAACCATTTCGCCAACATTTTCCCTGTGTAAAGGAAGTACAATATTGAACCAAGAATTGCTAGCCGAACTAATCCGAAAAATGCCATAGTCACTATTTCATTAGAATTTCCATTAACAACTGAACTAACCATTACGATAAAATTTGTTGATAATAATACAATAATAATTGCATTAACAATCTTTTTTCCTAAATTTATTGAATACATTTTTACTCCTTTGAGATAAATAAGAATTTTTTTGATTTATGTAATCTTATTAATAAAATATTACATCATATTACATAATTTTTCCACATGAATATTATTGTATTAGAATTGAAATTTTATTTTTATTAATCCCGTCGTATTGAAGCTATTGAAAAACATGCTAACTAAACTGATAAAACCTTATTGCCGATAAACCGACGGTTGGTAAGAAGAAAAGAAGCGAGAACAAAGTCTCTTGACTCAATACGTACTGTATTGAACTTTATAGAACAAATCACTGTTCAGGAGATTGTAGACTATTAAAAATTACTCCGCTAATAATAGTTAGGCTAATATCCTTTGTCTGTATTCTTAGGAGTAATAATCACTATGCCCTGTGATTTAAACAAATTGGGTGTGCTTAGCTTTAGCCGTGTGAGAGTATGAATTTAATTTCGAACAGAATAAAAAATAAGTTCAGCCTGTCGGATGAACTTATTTTTTATTAAGCGCGAGACAGGATTTGAACTTTACCACTGTCCAAAATTCCCGTTAAAATAGGGAGAAATGCACACTGTCTATAAAGTGTCTACAGCCTGTTTATAACTATAATGCTTATTCGTTAAAGTTTACTTTATAGCCACAGGGATCCATATTTCGACATCGCATCTATCCATCGCTTCATCCCATATCACATATTTTTCTATGGTAGGCAGTCCGGATTTTTGATATTTGCTTTGCGGCAAGAATTCATTATTAATCCGCTGCCAAACATTACCGAGAGTATTTCCTGTGATGGTTCCTTTGGCTTCAAATTTGAGCCATGTGGCAGCAGGATATTCATAACTGTCCAATTCATCGATGTCTTCCTTATTCCATTCTACAGCGCACATATAGTCGTTACTACCGTCCTCACCAAATCCAAAACATAATCCTAAATCATAAAAGTGGCCAGCTAATTCTTTTATAGCCTCGTTACTGCCATCACCTTTGACAATAGCCCATGTACCGCCACCATATGGTGTTGTGCGCCTAATGCCAATAACCCTGAATGGCACTCTTTCAAAAGTAGTGTAATCCATTTTATCAACTCCTTTAATTGTTAGAGAGAGGTTGATTCTGCAATAGAATGTAAGCGTTACATTGAATTTTCTTGAATCTAATGGAGTAACACCATGTAAACGCTTAAACGCCACGCTGAAAGCATCTGCTGACTTGTAGCCATACTTCAAGGCTATATCAATGACTTTTTGATCTGTGTTTTGCAATTCATACGCAACACACGTCAGCTTTCGGCGACGTATATATTCCGATAAAGATATTCCCGTAATCTGAGTAAACGCACTTTGAAATGCCAAAAAAGAACATCCCATTATATGGCAAATTTTGTTATCATCAATTTCACCAGTCAAATTCTCCTCTATATAATCAATTGCTCGGTTCATCCTATTAACCCAATCCATTACCTCACCTCCTCAAGACACAATTATAAAGGGTTTGATTTATATCTGCCCGTTATTTTATTAATAGATATTAACGGTTATTTGGCGCAATGAATGTAAATAATACTGCGCCACGCCTATTTTTATATACGTTTATTTAATCGCGGCATTTGTCATGCTCAAAATTTGTGCTTTCAATCCATTGGAGAATTTTATCTTGCACTTTTTGTATGCTCTCGTCATAGCTAACGAAATCTAATTGTATATAGTATAGAATAAACGCCTCAGAATTTCTACCTTTTGCAATAAGTGCAATACAACTTAATAACAGAAAAAGAAACCTATGACCTAATAATAAAGGATTTGTAAGCTGTCTACAACTAATTACTGGAAAAATATTGTTTATGAATATTGATGTTATTATTTATTAGAGATATAATTCAAAGGGCAGAGTTTTTATTTAATCATGCGCTGATACATTTTGCTGGCAAATACAAAGTAGAAAAATTATATTAGTGGAGGAATAAAATATGCTCATACCTCATTTGCATTTTGACGGAAATTGCATGGAAGCGATTAACTTGTATGAAAAGGCCTTTAATACAAAAGTAGACACAAAATCAATTGATTACATGTCTGATGGTAAAAAAATAGCTAATGCTATTATGAAAATTCATGGTATGGAGGTGTTTTTGAATGATGCACTGAAATTTTTGAACGATACATTCGATGTAAATTGTGGTGCCCATTTAATAATTACATTTAATTCAGTAGATGAATTACTTGTTTGTTATGAAATTCTAAAGTCAGATGACAAACCCTCTCCGTTTTATGAAACTTCATATAGTAAACTGGTAGGTAATTTCAAAGATAAATTCGGCGTTTTATGGGGCTTCATGGTGATTGCCTAGTAAGCTTTAGCGAAGCTCAATTGCTTCGTTGTCTTTCATAAATATGTACTAAAAGTTGGAGATCTATTAATTAAAAAATAATTGACATATTTACTATGGAAGTCAAAATGACTTGAAGTACCGCTTTATTCTACTTACTGACGTAGCAAAAGAACTCATAAGAAAAGCAAGAGAGCTTAATACTGAAGGCGAATTTATCTTTGAAAGAAATGGTGAGCAATCAACTGCAAGAGCAGTAACCCATTGGCTTAGTAAGTATGGCAGAGATGCAGGAGCTACATACAAGAGTTCTCATTGCACAAGAAGGACTGCTGCAAGCCGAGGAGCACGGCAGGAATGCCACTTGATAATATTCGGGATATGCCTGGACGGGGCGATGAAAAGAATACCCTTAGTTATATCTACAATCCCAATACGGAACAAGAGACCCTTAGTATTATGAATGAAGCTCTGGGAAAGGGCGATAAAATGAGTAAGAAAAAGTAGTGCACATATCAGCACAACAAAAAATCCCTTGGAAATCAAGGGATTTTTTAAGCGCGAGACGGGATTCGAACCCGCGACCCTCGCCTTGGCAAGGCGATACTCCACCACTGAGCCACTCGCGCATATTATGTTTTTGTGCTTTGTTTATTTCGTAAGCACATGACATAATATACTATAGATTGTTAAGTTTGTCAATGCGTATAGAAGAAATTATTTAATTTTATTTATTATTTATATTATATGTGTAATTTAAGCAATTGCTATGGTACACACATACTCATTTTTCTGAAATTGCTTATTCTTTAAATTCTCGGATATGGTTAAGGATACATCGATCCATAATTCCTCTGCAGCAAGCAGAAGATTAGCTAACATAATACCCATATCAATCATCTTATTGTAATCCAGAAGTTTACCAATTAATAAGTTCTTTTTTGCAAAGATGTGGATTCTGTTATTGTATACAACGAATCTCCAGGGTTGGCTATTGTACAGGGAGGGGGCAAGCCTTGCTGCAGATAATATTTGTTTAATATCCGCGGATACCTCTTCTTTATAGACTACCAGCTCGCTTTCAGGGAAACGGCGTGCATCAGAACTATCCCTGACAACAGGAGAGGAGGTTATACCAAAGGCAAGTGCAATAACAAATTTATATTTCATGGTATCTTTAAGACTCTTGCCTGGACTTAAAATAGAGTAACAAGCTCCAAGTCCTTTTGTGGCAAGAAATAAATCCATCTGCTGCATTAGATAGCCGGCATTCAGAAGATAACCCTCACGATCCTCTGATGATATACATAGATAGTAGGGTGCCTTAACATGGAATGGAGTAGAAAAACCTTGCTTTTCTTCGATATGATTAACAAGCTTAAACTCTACTGCGATATCTTCCATCAGCATAGGAAGCTTATTCGCATATTCCAGGATCTCTGAAATGACATCCCACTCAAGCTTTTCATGTTTAAAATGACGATTCGATTTCCTCGAAAACATTGCATCAAAAGTATTCATTAATCCACCTTCTTCCTTAATCGTTTGCTACATTAGTTTGTCTGGGACTTTTTCTTAAAGTGTAAGGGAGATATTCCATAATATTTTTTAAATAGTTTACTGAAATGGTACACGTCATCATAACCTACCTGATTAGCTATATTTTTGATACTGCCGCCTTCTTCATTGAGAAGAATATCTTTTGCTTTCTCCAGACGAATTTTGATCAGATAGTTAATGGGTGATTCACCGGTTTCTTCTTTAAATATTTTTGAAATATACACTGGGCTTAGATACATATTATGAGCAATTTGCTCCAGTGATATTTTGTTCTCATAATTTTCATTTAAATAAGTAATAATTCTATTTACAGCATAGTTCTTACTATAGGTTTCAAAGTTATAGCCTTTTTGTTCAGGTTTTTCAACATCTGCAATTTCTCGCATAACTAATAGAAGCAACTGCATTAAATGAGCCTTAAACATAAAATATCGGCCGATTTGATTGCTGTCTCTTTCGGCAATCATGGAAAAACAAAGCTTTGAGATGTCCTGCCTTAGCTCCGAGGTGGTATGAAGTACATATCCCTTATCCGGTAACTCAATGGAGTTTGGAGCCATGTTCCTGAATTGAAAGTCAGTAAAACCGAATATAAATTCAATGGTAGGTTCTTTTTTATTCACTACAATATGTGTATGCTTTACTCCGGGGTTACATATAATCAAATCTCCGGCTTCTACAGATATTTCCTCGCCTTCAATCAGATATTTCCCTTTACCGGATAATACATATGCAAGTTCTGTGAAATCATGATCATGATAAACACCTTCTTCGAGCATCCGAACCTTAGACACATAGAATACGGATGGGTTAAAATCTGTATAAGTTAAGTCATATTCAAGAGCCATAGATCCTCCTATGAACGCTATCAGCGGTAATATTATAATTTATATCATTGGCGAATAATTGTAAGTTATCACTTTTATGGATATTATATCTCACTTGTTAAATCTTTAAAATATTATAACATTAGTATATTAAATAGGTAAATGAAATTTTCAAAAAATTTTATTACAATTAATAGGCAAAATAAATCTATAAAGGAGAATTATAAAAAAATTGGTCTTTAGATATAGCATAACAAATATCCCCATCAAGAGCTATAGGAAGATGAGCAAAACGCATGACATTATCAGCTGGATATAACCCGGATTTTTGGAGTACACGGCCTGAACCGGGATTATCTACTCTATGAAAAGCTTCAAGTTTAACAATGGAAGTATTGAGAAAAGTATGCTTAATAAAAGCGGATAGAGCCTCTGAAACAATTCCTTTGCCCCAAAAATCTTTTCCAACACAATATTCAATCTCAGCGGTATTGATGTCATCATACAGGCGGCAAAAGCTGATGTGACCAATGTTTTCATTTGTGTCTTTCATAATAATCGCCCATCTGTATTGCCGTTCCCATATGTTCAGCAAGTTAGCAATATCTGCTTCGTTTGTATAGGCTGGTTCGCCATAGCCGCTTTGAACGTCTGGGTCAGAAATCCAGTTTTTAAGCATGCTATGTATATCTGATTGATTGAACTTGCGAAGTAATAATCTGTTGGTATGTATTAGCAGAGTATCATCAAAAGTGAGGCTCATGTTTTATTCTCCCTTGTTTTTTGATTGGGTAATTATGAATGAGACGAGTGAAAAGCTTGCTT
Organism: Mobilitalea sp.; assembly: GCA_047606065.1. Taxonomy (GTDB): domain Bacteria; phylum Bacillota; class Clostridia; order Lachnospirales; family Lachnospiraceae; genus Mobilitalea. Next base: position 14,908 of record JASGEU010000204.1, on the reverse strand, counting down.
TTGAATGCAATTTGTATCAAAAAGTGATATGTAATTTGGTAATATTTTTTAGCGAAAAATAGTTGATTTTAAACTTTTGAAGTCTTATAGTAGCAATGGGACTTTTATATAGAAGAAATAGGGTGTACCTATTATAAAATAAAACATGACTTAAGTAATAATCTCCATTCAAATATCGACAGAAGGAGATATAATAAAGTGACTTAGTTGGTAACTATTCAGTACCTTCATAGTTACCTTAGTAAATACAGCCTGGGAGGATTTTTGAAATGACTGCGATGCAATGGTTTTATTCATTTTTGAAAAAATATCGTAGGAGGTTGATTTTTGCCTCATTTTTAACCACAATATCATGCTTGATTGCGATTGTTAATCCGTATGTATCTGGTATTATTGTGGACGACATTATACTAAAAGGCAACCACGACTTATTACCTATGATGATGATAATTATGGTGGTTACAACCTTATTTAGAGCAGTAATTAAAAACTGGTTCTTAGTTATCTTTGAGACCTGCTCCCAAGGGATGCTATATACATTAAGAGACTACGTTTATCGTAAAATGTTGGCGCAGGACTTCAGCTTTTATAATAAAAACCGTACCGGTGATTTGATGTCCCGTCAGACCGGTGATATGGAAGCTATTCGTCATTTTGTGGCATATGTTATTTATTCTGTCTACGAAAATGTTTTACTGTTTGTTATAGCTCTTGTTATGATGTTTGCGGTGGACTGGCGCCTTGCCCTCATCATGATAGCAGTTCTGCCGTTAACTGCCTGGGCAACCATTAAGCAGTTAAAAGCTGTTAAGCCAGCCTTTCATAAGATTAGACAGCGTTTTTCAAGCTTAAATACTGCGGTTCAGGAAAATGTCAGTGGTAACCGTGTAATCAAAGCTTTTGCAAAAGAAGACTACGAAATCAGGAAGTTTGAGAAAGAGAATGACGGATATAGAGAAGCAGAGCTTGCGGCGGCAAACATCTGGAAAAAGTATGTACCTATCTTTGAGTTTCTGGCGAATGTTCTATCAATTATTCTTTATTTAATTGGTGGTATCATGGTAGTAAAAGGGTACATGTCCCTTGGTAAACTTGTTACTGCCAGTGGTTATCTATGGATGTTGAACCAGCCGCTTAGACAGGCAGGCTGGCTGGCGAATGATTATCAGCGTTTTGTCACTTCTGTAGAAAAAATATACTCAACCGTAATTGTGGAGCCTTCCATCAAAGCGCCTGAGCACGCCATCTCCAACAAACGATTCAAAGGAAATATCGAGTTCTCCCATGTAAGTTATCAGGCAGAAGATGATGTTATTCTTAAGGATATTAACTTCAAGATCAAGCATGGACAAACCGTTGGTATTATTGGTGCAACCGGATCTGGTAAATCAACATTAATGAATTTATTATGCCGTTTCTATGACGTTACTTCCGGTGATGTTATCATTGATGGAGTTAATGTAAAGGATATGGATTTATATTCCCTTCGTGACAATATCGGTATGGCAATGCAGGATGTGTTCCTGTTCTCCGATACCATTGAAGGAAATATTGCATACAGCAGACCAGATTGCAGTTTTGAAGAAGTAGAAGCGGTAGCAAAGATTGCAAATGCACATAATTTCATTCTTCAAATGCCGGATGGGTATGACACGATTGTTGGCGAACGTGGTGTTGGTCTTTCGGGTGGTCAAAAGCAGAGAATTTCTCTTGCCAGAGCACTCCTTAAAAACCCTTCCATTATTATTCTTGATGATACTACTTCAGCAGTGGATATGGAGACCGAGACCCAGATTCAAAATGAACTTGGTGCTTTGAATCAAAACCAAACAGTATTCATCATTGCTCATCGAATTTCTTCTATAAAAGATGCAGACCAAATTCTTGTACTGGATAATGGCTGCATTATTGAAGCGGGTAATCATGAGGAATTATTAGAGAAGAACGGTTACTATGCGACAGTATTCCACCATCAGTATGGTGATTTCAATTCTTTGACAGCAAAGGAGGTGTGCTAAAATGGCAAGAAATAAATATGATATCGATGAAACCTTACAATCTGAATTTAGCTTTAGTCATTTTAAGAGACTTGCAACCTACATAAGACCCTATCGTAAGGATATGATTTTTACTATAATATTGAATACCATTTCAGCTGCACTGGGTATGGTAACCCCTATTTTCCTTATGATTATTATGGATGATTATATTCCAGCGAAAAATATTAAGGGAATTATCTGGATCAGCATACTCCTGTTAGTAATTTATTTGGTTATTTCATTTATCATTTCAGCCAAAACCACCATTACCTCGAGACTTGGTCAAAACATTATACATACCATTCGAAGTGATATCTTCCGCCATTTGCAGGAACTGCCATTTTCTTATTATGATGATAAGCCACATGGTAAAATACAAGTTCGTGTTGTTAATTACGTGAATGGCTTAAGTGATTTGTTATCCAATGGTATTGTTAATACCATTACAGATTTAATCAGCTTATTCTTTATTGTTGGTTTCATGTTATACATCAATGTAAGATTAACTTTAATCTGCCTTGTTGGTTTGCCGCTGCTTATGGCAATGATCTTTATTATAAAGAAGAAACAGAGAGTGGCCTGGCAGCAGTCCAGCAATAAGTCCTCCAATCTAAATGCTTATATAGCAGAGAGTATCAATGGTATTCGAGTAACACAGAGCTTTACCAGAGAAGAAGAAAATATTAAGATTTTTAATTCCCTTAGCGGTGATTATAGAGTGGCATGGATGAAGGCGGTAAAACTTAATTTCTTATTATGGCCTGCGATTCAGAATATTTCAACCTGGACGAACGTAGCAGTATTCGTACTGGGTATTGCCTGGATTGATCAAGGGGTAAAGGGAATAACAGTTGGTGTGCTTGTTGCTATTACAGGATATATAGGAAGGTTCTGGGCTCCGATTAATACCTTGGCAAGCTTTTATAACTCCCTGTTAACTGCGGTGTCCTATCTGGAACGTATTTTTGAAACAATTGATGAACCTGTACTTGTAAAGGATACAGAAGATGCGGTAGAAATGCCTGCGATCAAAGGCGAGGTTGAATTTAAAGACGTTACCTTCAGCTATGAAGATGATGTGAAAATATTAAATGGTATTAATTTCAAGGCAAAGGTCGGGGATACGATAGCTATCGTTGGTCCAACCGGGGCTGGGAAAACTACAATAATTAACCTGATCAGCCGTTTCTACAATTTAGATTCTGGTGTAATTAACATTGATGGTGTTGATATCAGTAAGGTGACCATTAAATCTCTTCGTAAGCAAATGGGGGTTATGCTGCAGGACAGTTTCATCTTCTCCGATACTATTATGGATAATATCCGTTATGGCAACATGGAAGCTACGGATGAACAGGTAATAGAAGCAGCAAAAACAGTCTGTGCACATGATTTTATTATGAGTATGGAAAATGGATATGAGACACAAGTGAATGAAAGAGGCTCCAGATTATCCGTGGGTCAAAGGCAGTTGATCAGTTTCGCAAGAGCGCTTCTGGCAGATCCTAAAATATTGATACTGGATGAGGCTACCTCAAGTATCGATACGGAAACAGAAATATTACTCCAGGAAGGCCTGGGCAGATTGCTGGCCAACCGTACCTCCTTTATAATTGCTCATAGATTATCTACCATTAAAAATGCAGACTGCATTCTCTATGTGGATGGAGGACTTATTCAGGAGATGGGTAATCATGAGGAGTTGCTGGAGAAGGGTGGAAAGTACTACGAGTTATATACATCCCAATATAAGTTTCTAGAGAAGGAAATAGCCTAGAGTTTAGCCACAAAGCGAAAGAGCAACAAGAATAGAGGATTACATGATATATGATTATACAAAGATAGTTCCGTTTTTACTTGACTGGTACTCCCTAAATGCACGTATTTTGCCTTGGCGAGAGAATCCAAGACCATACTATGTATGGATTTCCGAAATAATGTTACAGCAGACCAGAGTTGAGGCAGTAAAAGGATATTTTGAACGTTTTATCAAGGAAGTACCGGATATCAAAGCTCTTGCAGAGTTAGAGGAAGAACGGCTTCTTAAGTTGTGGGAAGGTCTGGGGTATTACAATAGAGCAAGAAATTTACAGAAAGCTGCAAAGGAAATCTGTGAGAAATACCGAGGAGAACTTCCCGCAGATTATGAAAAGCTTCTTGCTTTACCGGGTATCGGTTCCTATACTGCAAGTGCCATAGCCTCCATCGCTTTCGGTATTCCAGTTCCAGTGGTGGACGGAAATGTTCTGCGTATTACCATGAGAATGGCAGGCAGCTTTGAGGACATCACCAAGGAAAGCGTAAAAAAGAAGCTTTGGCAAGAACTTCTTACGGTGATACCAATCGATCAGCCAAGTGCATTCAATCAGTCTATGATGGAGCTGGGAGCTACGGTATGCTTGCCAAATGGAAAACCACTCTGTGAGAAGTGTCCGGTTATGCATTTGTGCAAAGCATTTCATGAAGATAGAATTGCACAGATACCAGTAAAACCTGCGAAAAAAGAACGTAAAATAGAGAAGAGAACCATACTTTTGATTGAACATCAGGATCGTTATTTAATTCATAAGAGATTAAATAAAGGATTACTGGCAGGTCTATGGGAGCTGCCCGGAATAAATAATGAATTACCGATGGAAGGTGTTGTCCAAATCCTAAAAGAGCAGGGGATAGTGGAAGCAGAGATTACACCACTTGGAGCTGCAAAGCATATTTTCTCCCATGTGGAATGGTTAATGCAGGGCTATCATATTATTGCACCAGAAGTGAAGCCTGACTTACTTTTGCCGGATGAAGCTTATGTATGGGCAGACCGAACCGAGATAACCAGGAAGTATAGTATACCCAGTGCTTTTTCAGCTTATCTGAAGCAGATTAGGGAGGAAGAATAATCCTAATAGAAAGTATTTGTTGTAAAATAGGACAAATATGCTATGATGGTATATATAGAACAAGTATTATCAATGCTTCTTATTGCTTATTAAAGCTAATCAAGGATATCGATAAAAAGAAGCATGGATATGAATTTGGAGTGAGGTAATGATGAAGAAAAGCATTTATCTATTCACAATAACGGCGGCTGTGTTATTATCTGGTTGCAGTAATAAGGATCAGATGACTAATTTTATACCAACACAGGCACCGCAGGAAGATACATCATCAGCTACAGAAGAGGAAACAGAATCAACATCTGATACGGAGACGGCACAAGAGCCAGAGACTACTTATACTGGTGCAACCACCAAAATGTATGTTAAACTTAACGAATATGGCGGCTATGTCAATGTACGTGCTGCAGCTTCAAAGGATGGCGAAGTAATTGGCTTTCTGGTTCATGCAGAGGAAATTGAAGTAATAGAGATTAAGGATGGATGGGCAAGTTTCTTAGCGAATGGTAAGATTAACTATGTGAGTTCGGACTTTGTCGTTGCAGAACGTCCAGATTATCTGACGCCACCTCCGCCAACACCAACAACCGCTGCAACCCCGACACCCAAGCCGACACTGAAGCCAACGCCAGAGGACACTCCTTCGGAGGAGACCACACCAGAGGAAACAGCACCGGTTATTGATGATGAGGTTAAGCCGGATATTTAATTAAAGTTTTCAATATAACGAATAAATTTATGCAAAGAACTGGAGAGGTAGGCACTTTTAGAATAGCAAAAGCCAACCTCTCTTTTATTAACTGGAGTTTTGAGTGGGATTTGGACTAAGTTGTTTTCACTTAACTCCTTCTCTACAAAGGCTTTTATTACACAGGCAACACCAAGGCTTGTTTTTGCAAAATCAATTAACAAATCCATATTGCTAATTTCAAGTATTTGCTTTGGTACAATGGAATTCATCTTAAAGTAATCTTCTATATATTTTCTGGATACATTTTCTTCATCCAAAAGCATAAGATTAGCAGAGGAGAAGATATCCATATTGTCATCTCTCTTTTTTAGATTACTTAAGTAGCTGCGAGTAGCTACGAAGATATCTTCCATTTCCCCAAGGGATATAAAATGATATGCATCTGCCTGACTGGGCTTTGCAACCAGGCCAATATCAAGAGTTGCACTTTCAAGCTGTTTTAAAGTATGGGAGGAGCTTTGATTTGCAATAGTAATTTTAATATGTGGATTTTCTTGTACAAAGCCATTCAGGTAGGGTAATAACATATATTTGCACAGAGTGGTGCTGGCACCAATGCGTAGATGTCCAATCCCAAGCTCATGCACACGCCTTAGACTTTCCTCACCTCTATGTAAGGTTTCAAATGCCTTATGGGTATGATCATATAGGAGTTTCCCTTCCTCGGTTAGTTTCACACCTCTTGAGTTTCTTATAAATAGCGTAGTTTTTAAATTATCCTCCAGGTTTTGAATTGCTTTACTGACAGCAGGCTGGCTGATGTAGAGCTGCTTCGCTGCACGCGAAATGTTACCAAGTTCAGCAACACTGTTAAAGACATGATACAGGGATAAATTCTCTTCCATAGACACCTCGATTTGGATTCCTTAAGTGAGCAGCCTCATTTAGCATACACACATTAAAATATAGATTAATAGTTTCGGAATGATAATAGGCATATGAACTATAAGTACATAGATTATAAGCAGAGGATGATAGCAGTCGATTAATAATAGTTAGGTTCAGATTAGTCATAATATAAAGTTATAATAGTTATTAATAATATGTATTTTAATTATATCAGACACTATGATAAAATGACAATAATTATTTTAAGGATTTATAAATACATAAAAGATAGTATGTGGGAATGTGTCCTGAGAGGGCAGAAGTAAGAACAACTGTAAATGGAGGCTTACAATATGAACTATAACATTGCGGTTATTCCTGGGGATGGGATTGGACCGGAGATTATTGCAGAGGCTATAAAAGTACTCGATAGAATTGGAAATAAATTTAATCATAGCTTTAAATATGAAGAAGTGCTTATGGGCGGTGTATCCATTGATCGAACTGGGGAACCACTTACCAAAGAGGCACTTGAAACCGCGAAAAGGAGTGATTCGGTTTTACTTGGAGCTGTGGGAGGTAATGTCGGACAGTCCAATTGGTATTCCTTGCCGCCTCATTTGAGACCTGAAGCTGGACTTCTGGCAATTCGAAAAGGACTTAATCTCTTTGCTAATATTAGACCTGCAATCTTGTTTGAAGAACTGAAAAGAGCATGCCCTTTAAGGGATGAGATAATCGGTGATGGATTTGACTTTGTGGTTATGAGGGAGTTGACCGGAGGATTATATTTTGGTGAACGTCATACCTCTTTGGAGAATGGGATTAGGAAAGCAACGGATACGCTTGTATATGATGAGAAGGAAATTAGAAGAATTGCCAAGTGGGCTTTTGAGATAGCCAGAAAGAGAAATAAAAAGGTATGCAGTGTTGATAAAGCGAATGTTCTGGACTCCTCCAGACTCTGGAGACAGGTGACCAAGGAAGTAGCTGCAGAATATCCGGATGTTGAGCTCTCCGATATGCTGGTCGACAACTGTGCAATGCAATTAGTCAAAGACCCAGGACAGTTTGATGTAATACTTACAGAGAACATGTTTGGAGATATTTTATCAGATGAAGCAAGTATGATTACAGGATCAATTGGAATGTTAGCCTCTGCCAGTTTAGGTGAAACGAAGCTCGGGTTATATGAGCCAAGTCATGGCTCAGCACCGGATATTGCTGGTCAGAACAAAGCGAATCCAATAGCTACGATACTTTCAGCAGCTATGATGTTACGCTATTCCTTTGATTTGGAAACAGAGGCAATGGCAATCGAGAATGCAGTAAAAGAAGTGCTAAAGAAAGGCTATCGTACGGTTGATATTATGTCTGATGGAATGTGTTTAGTGGGTACAGATGAAATGGGCGATTTGATTACAAAAGAGATTTAATTAGCCGTTAATATAAAAAGCTTTAGGAGGATATTCTTATGGGAATGACAATGACACAGAAGATTTTAGCTGCTCACGCTGGTTTGGATAGTGTAAGTTCCGGGCAATTAATTGAAGCTGATCTTGATTTAGTCCTTGGAAATGATGTGACCGCACCGGTTGCAATACATGAGATGGAGAAGATGACAATTAAGAAGGTGTTTGATAAGGATAAGATTGCACTTGTACCAGATCACTTTACCCCAAATAAAGATATTAAATCTGCAGAACATTGCAAATGTATGCGTGAATTTGCAATGGACCATGATATTACGAACTATTTTGAGATTGGTGAAATGGGCATAGAGCACGCCTTATTGCCGGAGAAAGGGTTAGTAGTAGCTGGAGATGTTGTTATTGGTGCTGATTCTCATACCTGTACCTATGGAGCCCTTGGAGCATTTTCCACCGGGGTTGGAAGTACGGACATGGCAGCTGGAATGGCCACCGGGAAAGCGTGGTTCAAGGTTCCATCTGCTCTTAAGTTTGTACTTACAGGTAAACCAGAGAAGTGGGTTAGTGGTAAAGATGTCATTCTACATATCATTGGTTTAATTGGTGTGGATGGAGCTTTATACAAATCAATGGAATTTGCAGGTGAGGGGATTCGTAATTTATCTATGGATGATCGTTTTGCAATGGCTAATATGGCGATTGAGGCAGGGGCGAAAAACGGGATATTTCCTGTTGATGAAGCAGCCATAGAGTATATGAAAGAGCATTCCACAAAGGAATATAAGATATATTCAGCGGATGAGGATGCAGAGTATGAACAGACCTATGAAATTAATTTATCTGGTTTAAAGCCAACCGTTGCATTTCCTCACCTTCCGGAGAATACACGAACGATTGAAGAAGTGGGAGATATTAAAATTGATCAGGTTGTTATAGGTTCCTGTACCAATGGGCGAATCAGTGACTTAAGAACAGCGGCAGCGATCCTTGAGGGGAAAAAAGTAGCAAAGGGCATGCGTCTTATCGTTTTTCCTGCTACTCAGAAAATCTATCTTCAGGCAATGGAGGAAGGACTACTGGCAACCTTTATTAAAGCTGGAGGAATCGTAAGTACACCAACCTGTGGACCTTGCCTTGGAGGACATATGGGAATTCTGGCAGCGGGCGAAAGAGCGGTTGCAACTACCAATCGGAACTTTGTGGGACGAATGGGGCATGTTAAATCAGAGGTGTATCTTGCAAGTCCTGCGGTGGCGGCAGCGAGTGCAATTACAGGTAAAATATCTGGGCCTGAAGAACTTGGCTTATAAGTGCAAATTAAAACTATATTCGTCTGAAAGGTAAGGGTGCTAGTATGAAAGCGTTTGGAACAGTGCATAAATATGGTGATAACGTAGATACGGATGTCATTATACCTGCGCGTTATCTTAACTCCTCCGATCCAAAGGAGCTTGCAGAAAAATGTATGATAGATATTGATAAGGATTTTGTTGACAGAGTAAAAAATGGAGACATCATGGTAGCCAATAAGAATTTCGGTTGTGGATCTTCAAGAGAACATGCACCGATTGCTATCAAAGCTTCTGGTATAAGCTGTGTAATTGCTGAAACCTTTGCAAGGATTTTCTATCGCAATGCAATTAATATAGGATTGCCTATTATAGAATGCCCTGCGGCTGCAAAAGAGATTGAGGCAGGAGATCAGGTAGAAGTGGATTTTGACCTCGGAATTATCTATGACAGAACAAAAGGGACTCAGTATCAGGGTCAGGCATTTCCAGAGTTCATGCAGAAGATAATTAAGGCAGAAGGTCTTATTAATTATATTAATCAAAAGTAAGAAATAAAAATGTTTGCATCCGGGTACTGGTAAAATAGAGGGGGAACTGCCGTTTATTAAAAATATAGACGGCAGTTTTAGTTTGTAAAATTGTATTTTTTGTAACAATATCTTTCCATTTATCATAAAGTGAAATAGAACTTTTTATTAGTGATGGTATTCAATATGAATAACACGATCAGGTATACAATAAGGCCTTACGATACAATATGGATGCTTGCGCAAGTTTTTAATACCTCTGTGGATGATATTATGGAATTAAACCCTGATATTGATCCAAGAAACTTAAGGATAGGTCAAGTAGTTACACTAATTCCAGGAGACCATAATTACTCTTCTTATCCAAATCAGCAGAACAACTCAGATAATAATATGAATAATAATATGGGTACTAATATGAGCAATAATATAGGTACTAATATGGGCAATAATATGGGTACTAATATGGGTGCTAATATGGGCAATAATATGGGTGCTAATATGGGCAATAGTATGGGTACTAATATGGGCAATAATATGGGTACTAATATGGGTACTAATATGGGCAATAACATGAGCAATAATATGGGTACTAATATGGGCAATAATATGAGTAATAATATGGGCAGTTTTATGGATAATTATATGGACGATGATATGGATAACGTGGATTATTACGACTTATCAAGCCTATTTCGTATGCTCTGGGTACAGCATGTATATTGGACACGTATGGCGGTAATGTCACTTATTCATGACCTTCCAGAAACAGATTTAGTGCTTCGAAGATTACTGCGTAATTCAGTTGACTTTGCAAATGCGTTACGACCATATTATGGTGATGAGGCTGCGGTAGAGTTTACAGATTTGATGAATGGTCATATTACAATTGCAGGAGAACTCGTAAATGCATTGTTAGCAGATAATGATCAAGCCATAATGGATACTGATCAAAGATGGCATGATAATGCGGAGCAAATTGCAGAATTCTTTGCAAGCATTAATCCTAACTGGAGTGTTGAGGACTGGAGCGCTATGATGAATGAACATCTGGAACTCTTAAGTCAAAATATTACCAATATGATAGCTGGTAATTATGAAGAAAGCATTAATGATTTTGATAATATAGAGAGCCAGGCAGTAGAGATGGCGGATATGATGGCAGAAGGAATAGAAGCACAGTTTCCGGATTAAAAATTTAAAAATTTAAATGAATTTTTCACTTGATGTCTACAGATAATAATTGCGTAACTAATATAGATTGATAAGTGCAGTGTTCTGCATTTATGTGAAAAATGTGGAGGTTGTTATGGCAATTAAAAAAATGGATAGACCAAATGAAGGAATCAGCTGTGAAGTTAATACTTGTGAATATCATTCATCAGGTAATCATTGTTGTGCAGAAAAAATTCAAGTTGCACCTAAAAATGCAAGAGAAGCTGATCAGACAGATTGTATGACTTTTGTAGCAAAAGGCTAAATCTGCCTCACTAAATGAATAAAGAATATGCTCTTTTTTAATGCGCTTTAAAATAAAAAAGGGTAAAAAGAAAGCTGAAATTATAAAAATAAGCAGTTAAAACTTCTTATTCATATGACTTCAGCTTTATTTATGTTCTTATATTCTTATAATTATTTGGAATTTTACTTTTTAAATAAATGTACCGTTCCTTCATCATTTAGCTTTTTTATTATTGTAGCCATTATCGGTAATATGAATAAACCCAGAACACCCATTAGCTGCGCACCAATATACATTAAAATTAATGTAATAATAGGATGTAATCCAATCTGCTGTCCAACAATTTTTGGCTCTACCGTCTGACGGACTACAGTAATTACAATGTAGATGATTAGTATTCCAATACCAATCTTAGTGTTACCCAAAATTAATGCGGTAATTGCCCAAGGTAAAAGAACTGCTCCGGTACCCAGAATTGGCATAATGTCAACTAATGCTACTAAAGCAGCAAATATAACTGCATTTGGAATTCCAACAATTATAAAACCAATCGATAATTCAGCAAAGGTAATAGATATAATAGCAGCATAAGCACGAATGAATTTACCAATCGTACCTATTCCATTATCCTTTAATTTAAGTAACATTGCTCTGCGCTCACCAGTGAACTGTATAACAACAAAACGAGTTATCTTATGGTAGTCAATCGTAAAGAAAAATGAAGATACTATTGTAAAAATAAATTTAATAAGTAAGGTTGGAACCTGAGCTGCAAAGGATGCTAATTTATTCACAATAGCAGAGGACGCATTGGTTAAATAATCAACAATATTCTGATTACCATCGACAATAAAGTTCTCTATATAGGATCTGGTTCCCGGGAAACTATCCATTATGTTATTCAGTACAGTCAATAAGGCTGGTTTTAATGTTTCGCTATAAAAGGTAGGCAAATTTGATATCAGGTTAACAATAATATCAAATGCTTTGAAACCCACTAAGCTAACAAGATAAGCCAAAAGACCGTAGAACAAAAGCAAGATAGTAATGGAAACAATAACCCTGTTTATTTTGGTCTTCTTTTGAATAAAATCAATTAAATGACGAAACGTAACTGCAATAATAAAGCCAATAACAAAAGGCATAAGGAGCGGAAGAAAATATTTTATCCCAACATAAACCAGCCCTAGAATTAGGGCAATAAATGCCGCACGAATGAGGTAAGCCTTTTGTTTCTCTAAATTCAACATGTAATGATCCTTTCTTGATCAATTTATCTCTATGTGAATTATCGGCTTATTATGAGTTTTTCATAACAATACTTTCAATAATATTTGCAACATCTTCGCAATTATCTGCACAACGCTCTAAACGGTGAAGAATTTCCGTCCAGCACATTAATTCAATTGGGTCCTTAGAGGTGTGATAAAGGTTACGCATAAAGTCAACGTATAATGCATCACCAACTTCTTCAAGGCGGTTAATTTCAATTACTTTATCATGTAATTTTTTAGAACTCTTAAAGTTTTTGAATTCTTCCAGAGCTTCATCCATAGCCTTAGTACAAGTTACTAAGAGCTCTGTGAATTTAAGAATTTCAGGACGGATTGTCTGGATGTTAAACATATCAACATAGATTAATACGTCTTCGATGGAGTCAGTTACATCATCGATTTCCTGGGTAAGACTGGTAATATCTTCACGTTCAATTGGAGGAAGAAATTCTTTCACCAGACGATTCATGATGTCGTGTTTTGCCAAATCGGCACTATGTTCAATTTCATGTGCAGCCTTTACTCTATCAGTAATTTTGCTTGGATCAAATTTACTTAAGGTTTCGTGAAGACTAACTGCTAATTTGCTAGAATATTTTGAGAGGTTTGCAAATGCATCAAAATAACTATAAGTATTCTTTCTTGTAATCATAATATATGACTTCCTTCCTATTTAAAAGATTTGCATAAATACTTTTGACATGATATAACCGAGCAGACCACAGCCAGGGAAGGTTAATACCCAAGCGGCAACCATTTCCTTTACAATACTCCAGTTTACGCTTTTCATTCTTTTTGCTGCTCCAACACCCATAATAGAGGTTGTCTTAGTATGTGTAGTACTTACTGGGATACCAAAGGCGGAAGCAACAAATAATGCAACCGTAGCAGCAGCATCTGCAGCAAAACCTTGATATTTACTTAACTTTACCATACCCATACCAACAGTTTTAATAATTTTATAACCACCAATAGAGGTTCCTAATGCCATAACGATTGAGACTAAAACCATTAACCAGATTGGTACATCAAACTCTGTTACACCTGATTTTCCCTGTGCCAGGAATACACCAAGCATGAATACGCCCATAAACTTTTGACCGTCCTGTGCACCATGCATGTAAGCCATGGAAGCACCGCCAAAAACCTGTGCATGTTTAAAAAAGAAAGAAGTTTTACGTCTGTCGGCATTCTTACAAATAAAAGAAATTATTTTGGAGATTACATAACCAAGACTAAAGCCGATAATAGAGGAGAGGAACAGACCATAAATAACCTTCATCCACTCACCCATGTTAATACCTTGTCCACCTTGTATCGCAATAGCAGAACCAGTAATACCAGCTATCAAAGCATGGGACTCACTGGTAGGAATACCGAAGGCCCAGGCTGCAGTTGCCCAAACTACAATCGCAAATAAGGAAGCACATAGCGCAATTAAAGCATTCTTTGAGTCACCACCAAAATCAACCATCTTATAAACTGTCTGAGCAACGGAGTTGTTCAGCATAGTCATAACTAAAACACCAAGAAAGTTAAATACAGCCGCCATAAGAATTGCATTTTTCGCACTAATGGAACGAGTTGAGACACAGGTAGCAATGGCATTTGGTGCATCGGTCCAGCCATTAACTAAAACAACACCCAGAACCAACGCTACCGTTATTAATAAAGTAGGGGTTGATACCAGTTGTTGTAGAAATTCAGTAAAATTCATAAAGCGCCTCCTAAAACACAAAATTAATCATAATTACATCTTTGTAATCAAACAAACAAATCTTAACACGAATAAAAGACATGCGCAATCAAATTTTACATGAATAATACATGAATTTTGCATTATTTTTAATACATTTCACAGTATTTACATGGAATTCACATAGATTTCACAAAAGAGACTGTAAATGATTTACTATGGTAATTATGTCTAAAATGATACATAATTATTTAATTATAAATTTTCCAAATTGAATTTTTGACAAGAATGAAATAATAGATTTTGTTTGATATTTAGTCCTTACCTATTTATAATAAGCATATTAACTGAAAATATTAATTTTGTAAGATTAATATTGGCAAATACGTATATTTATAAATAGTTATGGAAAATAATCCATATTATTTTTAAATTTGACATTGATTTTTAGAAAGAAATACATTAATATATACTGTACTACTTTAAAGTGATGAGATGGTATTGTTGCAAAATATAATACAATACAGTCTTACTATAAATATGAAAGAAAAGGTGGTTAAAGGATGAGAAGTGACGCAGTGAAAACCGGAATATCGCAGGCACCCCACAGATCTTTATTTAATGCATTGGGTCTGACCAAGGAGGAGATGAGAAAACCTCTCATTGGTGTCGTGAGTTCATATAATGAGATTGTACCAGGACATATGAACCTAGATAAGAT
>JASGEU010000203.1:0-20836 GCA_047606065.1 Mobilitalea sp. | reverse complement strand
GTTATTACATAGAGAATTATTTAGATATCGGAATTGTTATAGCAGGAGTATCGGCGGTGTTAGTTAGCATAACAGTGACTTCTTTGCTTATGAAGAAATATAAGCCAATAAAAGTATGAGAATAGATTTAATCTGTTTTAACTGCATATGTTATATTAGTTTATACTGAAGATAAAAGGAAATGCTGTATTATTGTTTTCGCTTTTAAACATTAAATAAAAACTTATAAGGAGATTACTATGTTTCGGTCATTATTGCAGATTTATGTTAAGGGAAGTGCAGAGGCATACGAGTTTTATAAAAAAGCGTTTAATGCCACAGATGGATATCGGGATTTGGATGAAAATGGAGCTGTCATTCATCAAGAGCTTAATATATGTGGACAAGCCATTGCTGTGGGAGAAGCACATGATACCACAAGAGCCGGCGGTGAAAGCAGAATTACAGGTAACACCATGCAATTCTGTTTTCAATTTGGTGAGGGACAAGAGGAAAGCGTTTTAAGAGCCTATGAAACGCTGAAAGAGGGTGGAACCATTATTACACCTATATATGAAATATTTTTTAGCCCCTGTGGAGTGGAGCTGATTGATAAATACGGTGTGTGGTGGTGTCTCTTCGTATAGATCGCTTATAAATGATAATAAGGAATAATAGTGTTGAACGATAATAAAATTTACCGCTCATTTTCAGCCGCTTCCGCAAGAAGCATGCTTTCTCAGATAGCATACTTTCAGTGAAAGCATTACGAAAGAATATGGGCGGTTTTTCTATGAAAATGGCTTATAATTAACAATTCTGAAACAAAACTCTAATAGAATACAAACAAAAAGGGTGTACCATCCTTGACAGGTAGCATCAATTACAGTGGAGTGTACCAATGAAAGATAAAAAGCAAAGAAATGAATTACAAGTTATAAAAACTACAGATAATAAATGGAGGGAAATTTATAGTAATAAAATGACTCGATCCATCTATATAACCGGAGCGGCAGCAACTGCAAGTGCTGTACTTGCAAGTGGTAAGTTAATTATGGGAATTGTCTCTTTATCATTTTTTGCATGTGTAAATTCCTTCTATACCTTTGGTATGATTTTAGCAAAGGCTATTGCATTAGCAGGTATTCGAAAAGAAAGGGAAGGAAAAGAGCAATATCCTTATTATTATTGGTCGGGTGTTGTTTTAATCATATCGAGCATTATCTATATGATATATTCCATCCGATTATTTTTTCATCCAATCACGAGTACTTATCATATGTATGTCGCACTGGGAATTTCTGCTGTTACATTTTTTGAAATTAGTTTAAACATACGTGGTGTTATTCTTACAAGGGATAAACAAAATCTATTAATTCACGCAATTAAAATGATTAACCTGTCTGCTTCCCTGATTGCATTGGTGTTAACCCAGATGGCTTTATTGTCTATTTCTGAAAATAAAGGTGATCTGGTTGAAAGATCAAATGCAAATGGCATGATTGGGCTATGTATGGGTACCATTGCAACACTAATTGGCTGTTATATGATTGCCAGAGTAAGGAAATTTGAAAAGCAAGGAGACCTGTCAATCGAAGGTTAATGAGTATGAGTATGGCTCATAATGGAGGAGGAACAATGATAAACATATTGGTTGTGGAAGATGATGCCAAACTTAATAAGATTATCTGTACTTATTTAAAGGACAGCGGGTTTCAGGCAAAAGGTTGTCTGAATGCAAACGAGGCATATGATGAAATGTATAACAATATATATGAGCTTATAATTTCAGATATTATGATGCCCCAAATTGACGGCTTTGAGTTTGCAAGGACCGTGCGTCAGGTGAATGGAACCATTCCGATTCTTTTTATGTCGGCCAAGGATGATTTGTCCTCTAAACAAAAAGGCTTTTTGCTGGGAATTGACGATTATATGGTGAAACCCATTGAGTTAGTGGAGCTATTACTTCGTGTCCGGGCACTGCTTCGTCGAGCTAATATCGAAATGGAAAGAAAATTAACCATAGGTAATCTTACACTTGATGCAGATGCTGTGAGTGCCACAATAAATGAGGAGGAAATAGCGGTCACCACAAGAGAATTTAACATTATATTCAAATTACTTTCTTACCCTAAAAAAACCTTCTCCAGAGCGCAGCTTATGGATGAATTCTGGGGGCTTGACTCTGATACAAGCCTTCGTGCGGTAGATGTCTATGTGACTAAATTAAGAGATAAGTTCTCTGAATGCAACGGATTTGAGATTGTGACCGTAAGGGGAATTGGATATAAGGCTGTATTAGTGTGAATTTCAAATGAATGGAGAATTTAGATGACCAAAGTAAATAGGACAAGATTGAAGAGAAAAAATTATATTAAGGTGCTGCTGATATTTGTAGCAACTTTATTCTTTTTCGGTTCCATAACTACAGTCCAATTCTTCATCCTGGGTAAATACCTGGATTATAAAAACATAGAAGAAATACATGTTATTCTTATAATTTTATTCTGGCTTCTATGTGCTTCGGTTTTTACTTACCTAACCACAAGGCAGATTAACCAATGGTATGAAAAACCGATGCAGGCTTTTGCTAAGGCTACAAATCAGGTGGCAAACGGTGATTTCTCTGTCTATGTGGAGCCGATGCATTCAGCAGATAAAATGGATTATTTAGATTATATGTTCCTGGATTTTAATAAAATGGTAGAAGAGCTGGGCAGTATTGAAACCCTAAAAACGGATTTTATATCAAATGTATCCCACGAAATTAAGACTCCCATCTCAGTAATTCAAAATTACTCGGAATACTTGCAAAAAGAGACCATTTCGGATAATCAGAGAATTGAATACGCAAGAGCGATTGAGGACAGTTCCAAACGATTAGCCAACCTGATTACGAATATTTTAAGGTTAAATAAACTTGAAAATCAAAAGATTAATCCGGAATTTGTAAAATATAATATCTGCAGGCAGCTAAGTGAATGTGCG
Organism: Mobilitalea sp.; assembly: GCA_047606065.1. Lineage (GTDB taxonomy): Bacteria > Bacillota > Clostridia > Lachnospirales > Lachnospiraceae > Mobilitalea. The sequence continues at coordinate 17,866 of JASGEU010000203.1, read as the reverse complement.
ATAAGTTTTGAAGAGGTATGGGAGAATAAGAAGATAGAATTCGAGGCGGACATAGAAGATAAGGCGATGGTATACGCAGATGAAAGCCTGCTGGAATTGGTTTGGAATAATCTTTTGTCCAATGCCATTAAGTTTACTGACACTGGGGGTACCGTTACATTAAAACAAACTTCTACGAAGGAACATATCATAGTATCTATCGCAGATACGGGATGTGGAATGAAGGAAGATACCTTGAAGCATATTTTTGATAAATTCTATCAGGGGGATTCCTCTCATTCAAAGGAAGGGAATGGCTTAGGGCTGGCATTGACCATGCGGGTTTTACAATTGCATGACAGTACGATCACTGTGGACAGCGCATCAGGAAAAGGGACAACTTTTACGGTAAGGATACCGCTTATGGAAGAACCATTTAAGTTGAGTTAAAAGGGGATTAGAGTATGAGCGAATTAAACAAAGATGCTCAATCATTCGTGGGCTATGAGTACAAGGAAGTAATTACAAATGTAAATAAGATTTCCTTCCTGATCGATGGTTATAAGAATTTTGGATGGGTGGTGGACGAGAATGTGAGTCCAGGTATAGCGGCACCCAATCCATATGCTAATGTAGTTCTGCGTTTAAAGAGAAATCGAAAGATTATGAACAAAATGGAGCTCACCAGATTACAAAGAAATTTTGAATTTTGTTTAAAAGAAATAGATAAGCTTGAAAAATCAAAAACCTCGAAAGCCATGATTTATGCACTTAGTGCAGGTATCATAGGAACGGTGTTTATGGCTGGGTCGGTTTTTGCAGTAACAGCAGCACCACCGATGATACTGTTATGTATTCTTCTTGCAATACCTGCCTTTGCCGGATGGATATTGCCTTATTTTATTTATAAAAAGGTTGCACAGAGTAATGCAAGGAAGGCTGATTTACTAATTGAAGAACAGCAGGAAGAAATCTTTCATATATTCGAAAAAGGAAATAAGTTATTATTTTAACTCATACTGGAGCAATTATTTATAGGACATGTAACCATTCAAGGTTACATGTTTTAAACTGTAGACAAAATCAATTTTATAGAGCAGTATTGGATATATGTTTTATAAGTATTCAATACTGTTTTTTGACATCTGCACATGATATAATGAACTGGAGTTTAACTTAGATATAGCTGTAGAGATTTATGTTTTATAAATCGTAGAAGGAAAAGTGAAGAGGGAGATAAACTTATGGCTCGCAATATCAAAAAATATTCAAAGATTATTTTAGTTTCTATTATAGTAGTTCTTTTGGCAATTATAATAATTTCAAGTGTTATGTTATCACCAACCTTTGTTTATAGAATTTTAAGTCGATGGGATTCAAGTGTCAAGGATTACAACTTCTTCTCTTCAAATTTGATATCCAAAAGCGAAGTTCCATATGAATATGAGTACGATCTAGATACAAGCTTGGAAAATCTAATAATAACCTATAGAACCACAGGTAATCGAGAAGTATCAACAACGCTAACGGATTTTGTAGTTTCGACTGATAGTACCTCATTTATTATAGTTAAGAATGATACTGTTATTTATGAGCAATATGCTAATGGCAGCAACAGAGATTCTATAAACACCTCGTTTTCAATGGCAAAATCCATGGTTTCCCTCTTAATTGGTAAAGCTATTGAAGATGGTTATATTGATAGTGAATATCAGCTTATTTCAGACTTTATTCATGAATTTAAAGGTACAGATATGGAGCATATTACCATAAAAGATTTACTAACTATGCGCTCAGATATTCATTATGAGGAAACTGGTTTCCTTTGGTTCCGTGACGATGCATACACTTACTGGATGCCTGACTTGCGCGAGCTGGCTCTTAATCACCGACAGCTCACCGGCAAGTATCAGGGAAGATTTCATTATAATAATTACCACCCACTGCTTTTGGGAATTATACTTGAGCGAAGCACAGGGAGGTCAGTATCTGAATACTTTGAACAGTCATTTTGGCAGGAAATTGGCTCGGAATACGATGCTTCCTGGAGTTTAGACAGTGATAAAACGCAGTTTGAAAAAATGGAAAGTGGATTGAATTTCCGCTCCATTGATTATATTAAACTTGGCAGTATGCTTTTGAATGATGGCTACTGGAACAATCAGCAAATTATAAACCAAAATTGGATACAAAGATCTGTTTTTGTTGACTTTCCCATAAATGAAGATGAATACGAGGGATCCATTTTGGAAGGAATGAATATCGGCTATGGATATATGTGGTATTCAAGACCATCTACATATGCAGGAATGGATTTTTGGTCATGGGGTAAATACAATCAAATAATGTATATGTCTCCAGAAAATGATATTGTAATTTTGAGAACAGGAAGTACAAGTGGTGATGTTCAGGATTTTTCAAAAGTACTTGCTGATATTACGGTAAATATCATGAAATAAACATAATTACAATTTAGCAGGGTAGTCAAAGCAGGGACTTACAAACTGTCAAAGCAATGGCTGTATAAAATTTAAGCACTGCATAAAGTAAAATCAAAAATATAGTTTGTCTACAGTCTGAACATGTAACCATTCAAGGTTACATGTTTTTTTATGTAATATAGCAATATATTAATAATTTATAAACATGATTGAAACAATACGGAAACATGATCCCATTAAGATTCGTTATACAATAAACGAAAAGGGGTCACTTTATGAAGACGAAAGATAAGAAGGATAAGCAAAATAGAAAGAAATTAAAAAAAGTGAAAAAAAGCATTCGAAACCAAATTGTTGCAACAGGTTTATGTCCGTTAGTTGCGATGTCCACATTGGTATCTATTTTATCCTTAAACGGGTTTAACCAGATGGCTCTGGCAAACATAATTGCAATTATATTATTTGTTGGCGCAATTCAATTATATTATGTGGCGAATATCATCGTTAAGCCGATTCGCAAAACGGAAGAGTACATGATACAAATAGCGGATGGAAATTTGGATGTAATTATCGATAAGAAAGTGATGGAGCGTAAGGATGAAATTGGCTCCATGTCTGTGGCAGTAACCATTTTAAGGGACAGGTTAAAAGGTTCTTTCTTGGATATTCAAAAAGTCTCGGAAAAGTTGTTAAGTTCAGAAGAAATACTGGAAAGAATGGTCGGAGAAGCAACTGTGGTTTCCGAAGAAATTGAGTCGGCTGTACATAGAATTGCAAAGGATGCACAGACACAAAATAATAATATGAATGACGCTTTTTTACATATTAATGAGATTGGTAATTTAATAGATAGTATTGTTGGAAATGTGCAGCATTTGGAAGAAACCTCAAGCAGGATGATGCAGGATGGAAATCAGTCCTTGGAGATAATGACGGAACTTAGTCATTCTAATAACCGAACGAATAGTGCGATCGGACGTATTAATAAGCAAGTTCATTTAACCCATGCGGCTTCCGTTCGAATTAATGATGTAATTCAAATGATAACTGCAATTGCAAAGCAGACGGTGCTGCTTGCATTAAATGCAAGTATAGAAGCAGCAAGAGCGGGTGAACATGGACGGGGATTTTCGATAGTTGCGGAGGAAATTACTAAGCTTGCCAACCAATCCAGTCAGTCAGCAAAGGAAATCGATGAGATTATTGGGGGACTGTCGAAGGAGTCCAGTAAGATGCTGGATATAATGAAGGATGTACTATCAGATGTGGAACAGCAAAAAGAAAAGCTAGTTGCTACACAGGAACATTTTAATAAGGTTACCCATGGAATTGATGACTCACTGAACGAGATTCTCGAAATAAGGGAGCAAACAAAAATATGTGGGGTTGCTAAAGTTAAAGTGACAAAATACATAGAAGAATTAAGAACAATATCAGATGATAGTGTTTATACCACCGCCAATACGCAGAAGTCGGTAACCGGATTAAATCATAATATAGGCGAGATTGACTCTACAGCAACATTACTAAAGGATTATGCAGAAACATTAAATCATCAGGTACGGTATTTTTCGGTTAAATAATAGAAGTACTAGCTGGCTATTAATTAATAATTTTCAAACAGAACTTAAACATTCCGTAAACAGGAAAACGATAAGATATGAAACATAGAAACCATTAGGTGTAAAATATAAAAAATGAAAAGGAGCTTATGAAATATGGAAAAATCAAAACTTATTGCAGCAAATAAAAAAATTGAAAGGACAGTTGTAGGAGGCTATGACAGGATTGAAAAAGGTGTTGTAAGTGGGTATGGCAAGGTTGAAAAAAGTGTTGTAGGCGGATTTAATAAAATAGCTGATAAATTTGTTGATAACTTCCTTACAAAGGATGGAGAATCCATAGAAGAGGCGAGGAAGAGGCTATTGGCAGAGCAGAAGGAACGTGAAGATAAGAAAGATGTAGATGTAAAATTGAAAGTATAGAAAGTACCTGTAACTATGTAGTTCAATTGAAAAGAAAGTTAAATCCAGTTAAATATAATTTTGGTGAGCGTAATCAATTAGGTTTTTAGGATAAAAGGAGGATAAAGAAATGAAGAGAAGTAGTTTTGTCGCATTAATATTAAGTACAATAGGAGGAATTCTATTAGCGTTAGGTATGTGTATGTGTTTGTTACCAGAGTGGAATTTATTTAAACAGGGTATTGCAATGGGGAGTATTGGTCTCGTTGTGCTTTTCGTAATGGTACTTATTTGGAGGAAGATGGAGAGTAAAGAACCAATCAGACTTTCAGGGAAAATGATTGCTTCTCTCCTATTGGGTACAGCTGGTTCTATCCTTTTTGGGGTGGGGATGAGTCTGACAATGGTATGGAGTCAGATGGTGATTGGAATCCTTATTGGTATTTTAGGAATTGTAATGCTGCTAAGCCTGATACCATATGTGAAGGGATTAAGATAATTTAATATATAAGAGCTAAGATGAATAATTCGTCCTAGATGGTTAACATATTGATTTTATTGGCTGAAAACGTCTCGAGACAGAGTTTGGCTGGCTGAAGGAGAAAACTTATGAAGGTAAAGGATAAGAATATTGTAGTGACAGGCGGAGGAAATGGTGTAGGACGAGAACTGGTTTTTCAGCTTTTAAATAAAGGTGCGACAGTATTTGCTGCAGATATTAATGAAGAAGCTCTGAAAGAGACAGAGCGATTAACAGGAAATAATAAAAGATTGTTTACTTATGTGGTAGATATTTCTAATAATGATATGGTGAAAGAATTTGCAGAGAATGTAATGGCAGAGCATGGTAAAGTAGATGGAATCATTAATAATGCAGGTATAATACAACCCTTTATTTATTTGAATGAATTAGAGATGAGTAGAATAGATCGGGTAATGAATATCAACTTCTACGGTACACTTTATATGGTCAAGGCATTTTTGCCCTACTTGTTAAAAAGGCCGGAAGCACATATTGTAAATGTATCAAGTATGGGAGGATTTTTACCGGTACCGGGGCAAAGTATATATGGGGCATCAAAGGCGGCTGTAAAACTTTTAAGTGAAGGTCTGTCTTCGGAACTAAAAGCTACAAATGTGAAGGTATCCGTAGTTATTCCAGGCGGAATAGCAACAGATATTAAAAAGAACTCAAATATAGCTTACAGTGTTTCCAAAGATAGTGAAAAGTCAAGCCTGGTATTAACTCCGGTAAAGGCAGCAGAACTTATCATAAAATCAATGGAGAAAAAGAAGCTCCGTGCCTATATCGGCAAAGATTGCAAGGCAATGAATGCGTTGTATAAGCTTAATTCCTTCTTTGCCATGAGTATGATAAATAAAGTAATGAGTGCATCGGAGCACTGATAATAGCCTGATAAAATAGATAGCACCTGTCAGTGGTTAGGACATGGTGCTATCTTTATATCAGCGAATCTTTAAGTAGAAATATCTTAGCAAATAGTGATAAAAAGAGCCATATCTCTTGCTGTATGATATAATGTCGACAGACATTATATCAGCGCCGAATGAAGTGAGTGCGCATTACTGGCACGAAGTGCCAATATCATGTGATTTTTACATGATATAATAAAAAGCGGAATGAGGCATTTACAAGCTTGCTTGTGAATACCGATTGGAGCAACAAGATCATGAACACGTTTTTGTTCATGATATAATAAAAAGCGGAATGAGGCATTGCAAGCTTGCTTGTAAATACCGATTGGAGCAACAAGATCATGAACGTAGGAAGATTATATTCAAATCTAATCTTTAGTATAAAATATATGGGACGTCGGAGGTAACAATATGAAAGAACTCAAGGTTTTAGCAATTGGAAATAGTTTTTCGCAGGATGCCACTCACTATTTGCATCAAATAGCAAAAGCAGATGGAATTGACAGTAAGATTGTAAATTTATATATAGGCGGCTGCCCTTTGGAAACCCACTATAACAATATTGAGAAGAATAATGCGGACTATCTCTATGAAATTAATGGCGTTTCCACAGATAAATATGTAACAATACTGGAAGCATTACAGGAAGAGTCTTGGGATTATATTGTTACACAGCAATCCAGTCATGACAGCGGCATTCAAGATTTGTATTATCCCTACATTAATCTTATTTTTGATTATTTAAAAGAAAAATTACCAAATGCCGGGTTAAGAATTCAACAGACCTGGGCTTATGAAATAGATAGCAGCCACGGGTGCTTTATGCGCTATCACCGAGACCAAAAAGAAATGTATGATCGTTCCAGAACTGCATATCAAAGAGCGTCTAAGGAAACTGGAGTACCGCTGATACCATGCGGAGATGCAGTGCAAACGCTACGAACAAAAGAGCCGTTTCAATATGAAAATGGCGGTTTGTCACTTTGCCGTGATGGTTTTCATATGAGCTATATTTATGGACGGTATCTTCTTGCGGCTACCTGGTACGAGACCTTAACAGGTAATGATATACGTAATAACACCTATATTCCAGAAACACCTTTTGCACTGGAGGATGTGAATAGGAAACTATTAGACTTAATTAAAGAAGTCGTTCATGAAGTTGCAGACCAACAGAATTATTTAAGAAAGGTACCAAACTGTCAATAGAATTGTGTCCATTTGGTTCAAGAAATCAATCTATATAATTGCTATACTCTTTTTGGAGGAACGGATATGAGCAAAAAATTAAAGGGAGAGGTTAACTGGGATAAAATTGAGGCAGTACAGAGAATGCAGGATTATATCAGGGAGCATGCACTTGATGAAGTTTTGGATTTAACAAAGATGTATTTGCATATAGGATATTCCGGCAGACATGCCAACCGTATTTTCAAGGAATTATTGAATAAGACCCCCGAAGAGTATGTTAAGGCAATCAGATTGTCAAACAGTGCGGAAAACTTGCTAGAGGCTATAGATAAATCTGTTTTGGAGATTGCTTTGGAGACCAATTATGACTCACATGAAGGTTATAGTAAAGCCTTCAAAAGTCAATTTGGAATTGCTCCGAGCACGTATCGAAGAAAGCCGATTGCAATTCCTCTCTTTATTCAGTATCCTGTACGTTCCTATTACACCTATATGTATAAAAAGGAGGATCGGAAAATGAATAACAATGCGTTATTGTGCATGGTAACTGCGGTCAGCAGACCAAAAAGGAAATTAATGCTGCTGCGTTCAACGAAAGGTCATGATTATTGGTCATTTTGTGAAGAGATGGGCTGTGATTGGGAGGGACTCTTTAATAGTATTCCCGAAAAATTTGATACAGCCGCTATCTTAGAGTTACCGGATTTTTTATTAAAGGAAGGTACCACAAGAGTTGCTGCCGGTGTAGAGGTTCCTGATAATTATTCGGGTAAAATACCAAATAATTGTGAACTGGTAGAGCTTAATGCCTGTGACATGCTTTACTTTCAATCGGAGCCATTTGATAATGGTGAGAATTTTGGTGCTGCGATTGATACCGTGTTTAAAGCCATTGATAAATATGACACTAGCTTTTATGGAGTAGAATATGCCTTTGAGTTAGCTCCTAAATTCAACTTTGGTGCTTCGACTCAAATGGGAGCAAAGCAGGCGCTGCCAATTAAAAAAAAGGACTATTAATATAGTATTAGGCAATTAGCACAAAATACTACCTTTAAATTTGTGAAAATTGATAATTACAGAGCTGGTAATTATCTTTTCAATAAAAATTTACAAGGTAGTATTTTTTATTTGTTTATATTTACTTAAGCGGCGTAAAAGGCAATAAATGTCAATTATAAGCTAGAGAAAAGAAAGTAAAATAATAACACCATATTAATAAATAGGATACTGAAAAGAAACGTACGTTTTCTTAAAATAAAGATAGAGTAAAATGTGAGAGGTGTATAAGATGAAGTTTGAATATTTGAACTCCGACGGAAAATTTAAGCTAGAAAAAGCGGATGAAAACAGTTATTTGTATTTTCCGATTGGGAATGATGCTGGTGTTATGGCCAGTGTGACTCCTGATCTTCATGGTGATAATAAAACTGGACAGAATTCATTTTTACTGGAGCCGGTAAGTGTGGAAGGATTACATACAACGAATAATGGCCGTAATATTTGGTTTCGAATTAATAAAAAGACTGTATGGGCTGTGAATGGATGCTCGCCTTTACAGGTGATGGCGAAGCATGAAGAGGATGAAACTAAGAAGGATGTCGTAAGCATTGAAGCCGGAAAGTTGTGGCATAAGATGACAAGAAGCAATCCTTCTATTGGTGTATCTGTAACTGTTTTAAATTATGCACCAACTGGTTATCAGGCAGAAATGATGAAAGTCACTGTGCACAATATCAGCGATGAAAATCTGACCCTTGAACCTACCATCGCAATTCCGTTATATGGAAGAAGTGCAGATAACATCAGAGACCATAGACATGTTACCAGTCTGCTGCATCGCACCTTTGTTAAGGATAATGGTATAGAGGTAAAACCGACCCTGTCCTTTGATGAAAGAGGACATGTGAAGAACAAGGTAAGCTATGGAGTATATGCTTTGGATGAGCAGGGAAGAAAACCGGTAGCTTTCTACCCAGAACTGGAGACCTTTATTGGAGAAGGCGGCAATCTAAATCATCCCAAGACAGTAATGGACCCTGCTTATGGTGAAGCTATCAGTAAAGTTGAGGGTGATAGAATTGAAGGTTTCGAAGCGATAGGAGCTATGAAAATGGAAGAAGTAGTTCTGAAAGCAGGTGAAACCAAGGAGTATTTCATCATCTTAAGTTATAACAATCAAGGGCAGGAACTTCTTAATCCAGCCAAAGAGAAGGAAGCTTTCGAAAAAACGGAAGAGTATTGGAAAGAACAATTGGGGATAGAAGTAAAAACAGGAAATGAAGAATTTGACCAGTGGTTAAAATGGGTGGCTATCCAACCAACCTTACGTAGAATTTATGGCTGCTCCTTCCTTCCTCATCATGATTATGGAAGAGGTGGAAGAGGATATCGTGATCTTTGGCAGGATAGTCTGGCGTTATTGCTTAATACCAGAGAGCCCATCCGAAATCAGCTTCTCAACTATTATGGCGGAGTGCGTATTGATGGAAGCAATGCCACAATCATAGGTAAGGAACCTGGAGAATTCATTGCAGATCGTAATCATATTGTAAGAATGTGGATGGATCATGGTGTATGGCCTTTTATGACCACTCTGTTATACATTAATCAGACTGGTGATTATGGAATCTTGCTAGAGGAGAAAACCTACTTTAAGGATGCTGTGATCCACCGTGGTGCGGAGCTGGATGGTCTCTGGCAGGAAGAAAGCAAAGAACTTCACACCCACACCAATGAGGTTTATAAGGGAAGCATTCTCGAACATATTTTAGTTCAGAATCTTACAGCATTTTATGATGTGGGAGAGCATGGACACATGCGTCTTTTAGGAGCAGACTGGAATGATGCCCTGGATATGGCAAAGGAAAACGGCGAGAGTGTTGCTTTCAGTGCCGCTTATGCTGGTAACCTAGAGAATTTAAGTCTATTATTATTAAACTTATATAAAAACAAGGGATTGAAAAAAATTGAGCTTTCTGCTGAAGTAATGGAGTTAATTGGCAAGGATAAGATTATCTACGACTCTGTTGAGAAGAAGAGAGAGGTTCTTAAAGCATATTGCTGTTCTTGTGGAAGCTATATCTCCGGCAAGAAAGAGTGGATTTCCTGCGAGGCATTAAGCAAGGATTTATTTGAAAAGGCAGAGCAGATTAGAAAGAACATTCGTAAGAAAGAGTGGATTTCTGCAGAATCCGAGGAACTTGGTGGCTGGTTCAACAGTTATTATGACAATCATAAACAACAAGTGGAAGGTATGTTTGATAGCGGAATTCGCATGATGCTTACGGGTCAGGTGTTCTCAATCCTTAGCCGAACCGCAACGGATCAACAGATTTCTATGATTGTAAAAGCAGCAGATCAATTACTTTTTGATGACAAGGTTGGAGGATATCGTCTTAATACTAACTTCAATGAAGTAAAAGCAGATTTGGGAAGAATGTTTGGGTTTGCCTATGGCAGCAAAGAAAATGGTTCGGTTTTCTCCCATATGACAGTAATGTATGCAAATGCCTTGTATTCCAGAGGCTTTGTAGCAGAAGGATTTAAAGCCATTCATCAATTATTTGCACAGGCATCTGATTTTGAAACCAGTCGTATCTATCCAGGAATTCCAGAATATTTCAATCAAAAGGGTAGAGGACTCTACAATTACCTGACCGGTTCCGCAAGCTGGTATATGTTAACAGTTCTTAACGAAATGTTTGGTGTGAAGGGAAGTCTGGGTGATCTGTTGATTGAGCCTAAGTTAATGGCAAGTCAGTTTGATGTAAATGGCAATGCGGCTATTACCTCCTATTTTGCTGGAAAGAAGCTTACGGTAATTTATGAGAATTTTGAGAAAAAGGAATTTGGTGATTACGAAGTAGAAGAAATTCTAATCAATGAGAACAGATATGATTGGGAAGGCAGCCTGCCGGTAATTCTAAGAGATCATTTAGAAGAACTGGAGGATGAACAGGAACACTTCATCCGTGTTAAATTAGCTTAATAAAGCACAAGATTGTATAGATAAGAAAGGACTTAAACTATGATAGATAATTCTAAAAGATATGTAATTGAAAACTATGGGAGAAAGTCTAACTTCTCTAATTTCCTTCCTGGAATTGCTGGTGAGATGGGGATTCCACTATGGTGCTTTTATGTAAATCGTGGGCAGGCAATTACCAGCTTTGGTATTCAGGATAAGGACCATTCCATTATGCAGTTTTACCCTGCTCATCAGGCATATCAGAATACAAAAAGGCTTGGATTCAGAACCTTTGTTAAAGCAGACGGAAAGGTTGTGGAAGCCTTTTTAAAGGAAACTAACAAGCATTCTATGGCAATAGGTATGAACGAACTTGAGCTTATCGAGGAGAATACGGAAGGACAGTTTGACATTAATGTTCTTTATTACACTCTGCCTACCGAAGAGGTAGCTGGATTAGTACGTAAAGTTACCATAAAGAATACCGGAGCAAGCGCAAGAGTATTTGAACTTGTAGATGGTATGGCGGCTATTTTACCTTTCGGTGTTAACCTGGGAAGCATGACTGAGATGGGTCAGACAGCGAAGGCGTGGATGCAGGTTCTTAATTTAGAAACCGGATGCCCAATCTTTAAAGTACGTGCCAGCATGGAAGATCATGCACAGGTGGACGAAGTAAGAGGCGGCAATTATGGATTTGCAGTTGGTGCAGACGGTAAATCAAGAAGAGCAATTGTCAGTGCAGAAGCTTTATTTGGATATGATACCTCTTTCCAGCAGCCAATTGAATTGATGGAAAAGGATTTAGAGGGTATCTTCGCAAGACGTCAGAAGCAGGAAAATGATGTACCTAGCTGCTTCTTTACAGATAAGTTTGAATTACAGCCAGGAGAAACCTATACAATTTATGAGCTGTATGGACAGACACAGAATATAGATACGCTGGCGGAACTTCAAAAGAAGGTTCAGAGCCAGGAATATCTACAGGCAAAATATGAAGAGGCAGTTGCACTTCCGTTGGAAATTACAAAGAAGATTCATACGAAAACCGGACACGAACTCTTTGACTTATATTCCAAACAAACTTATTTAGATAATGTATTACGTGGCGGTGAGCCGATTGTAATTGGTAAGAATAAGGTGTTCTATCTTTATTCCAGAAAACATGGAGATATTGAAAGAGACTATAACTACTTTAAGGTTATGCCAGAGTTCTTCTCTCAAGGAAATGGTAACTTCAGAGACGTTAATCAGAATCGCCGCTGTGATGTGAGATTCTCCCCTTATGTAGGAGAGGCAAGTATCCGTTTCTTCTATAATGCAATACAAATTGATGGTTATAATCCGCTGGGTATTGAACAGATCACCTATCGCTTAGAGGATGCGAAAGCAGAACAGTATCCGCAGATAAAGGACTTTTTACTTAAGGTATTTACTCCGGGAAGTTTGTTGAAAAAGCTGATGGAACATGGTTTAGAAGAACTCTTCCATACCATTCTTGAGGAAGCCGAGGCAATTCAGAATACAGAATTCCATGAGGGATATTGGTCCGATCACTGGACTTATAATCTTGATTTAGTAGAAGAGTATCTGTCAATCTTCCCAGATGATGAAGAACAGCTGTTATTTGGGGACAGAAGTTACACCTATACTTTGGGTAAAGGCTTTGTACTTCCGGCAAGAAAAAGATACGTGGAAACAGCAAAGGGTCTTAGACAATATAATTTTATTGAAAAGAATGCTGATTTTATAAAAGGCTCCTTATTAAAGGATGAAAAGGGTTCCACTGTTAACCACACCCTTCTGGAAAAGATGATACTCATGAGTGCCGTTAAAGTTGGTGCCTTAGACCTGTATGGAATGGGAATTGAGATGGAAGGCGGAAAGCCAGGTTGGTATGATGCTCTCAACGGACTTCCTGGGTTACTTGGCTCCTCCATGGCAGAAACCTATGAATTAGAGCGTATGTTAGAATTCGTAAATGAAACCTTGCAAAAATATGATAATCAAGTACAAATTCCTGTGGAATTAGATACCTTATTATCTGCCCTGGTTGAAAGTTCAAAGAAGTATCTAAAGTTAAGTGAAAAAACTGCCCTTCAGTCCAGTGATCGAATTATATTCTGGAAGGAACGTACAAGTGCCTTAGAGGACTATAGAGAAGCAGTAAAATATAAATTAGTGGGAGAAGAAAAGACACTTCCTTCCCAAAGCATTGGTGAAGCAATCAAGGTACTATTAGATGTAGTTAAGTTTGGAACCGCACAGGCCTGGGAAGCTCATAAAAAAGATGGCAGCGGCGTGTGTCCGACCTATTTCTATTACACAGTTACCGATTATAAGAAAATAGAGGATGGTATTGAAATTCTTGATGCAATTCAAGTAAATACACCTGATTTCTTAGAAGGAAATGTTAGATTCTTAAAGACTAAGGTAGAGGACGCTGCTAAGAAAAATCTCTATGAGGTAATTCGAAAGAGTAATCTCTATGATAAGAAATTAGATATGTATAAAGTAAATGCAGACCTAGATAAAGCAAGTTATGAACTTGGAAGAGCAAAATCCTTTACTCCTGGTTGGCTGGAAAATGAATCTATCTGGCTTCACATGGAATATAAATACCTGCTCGAGATCTTAAAGGCAGATTTATATGAGGAGTTTGCCGAAGATTTTTATCACGCAGCTGTTCCATTTTTAAAAGAAGAAGTATATGGAAGAAGTCTTCTTGAAAATTCCTCCTTTATTGCAAGTTCTGCTAATCCGGATGAGAAGATACATGGAAAAGGCTTTGTTGCAAGATTAAGTGGCTCTACCGTTGAATTCATTCATATGTGGCAGATCATGATGTTTGGTAAAACACCTTTCAGCTACAGGGATGGCGTACTCACACTTGGTTATAAACCATTAATTCCTGCTTATCTTATTGGTGAAGAAGCAATTGAAGCTACCTTCCTGGGAAGCATTCCAGTTAGTTATCAACTACCGGATAAAAACACAGTTACACCTTCCAATGCTAAGGTGGTATCCTATGAAATTACTACGAAGCAAGGAGAAGTATTAATCGTTGCCGGTGAAGTGGTTGAAGGAAAATTGGCAGAGTCAATTCGTGACAAGGAAGTAAGTAAGATAAAGGTTGTTTTAGAAAGAAGATAAGCCTTTTAAATGATTTATTATCTTAAGGTTAAAAGTTCAAATTAATAAAATGATTTTTGTTTTTAATGTAACCTAATTTTAAGTGTTATATGAAAGGATGATTAAAACAATATGAAGATTAAAAAGATAGTAACTGATTTTAATAAGAATACCTACTGGGAAGAGAGCACACAGGAATTAAAGGGTATTAATCCTATGATTGCACTCTGTGTCTATCCAGAAAGAACTTATCAGGAAGTAAAGGGCTTTGGAGGAGCATTTACTGAGGCCGGTGCATATAACTTATCACTGTTAGGTGAAGCTGGTCAAAAGGAGGTTATGAATGCCTACTTTGATAAAGACGGACTTAAATATAATCTTTGCAGAACACATATTAACAGCTGTGACTTTGGTCTTGGCAACTATGCTTATCTGGAAGAGGAAACAGACGCTGATCTAACAGGTTACACCATTGAAAGAGATGAGAAGTACTTAATTCCAATGATTAAGTGGGCAAAAGAAATATCCAGTGAGGAAATCGTACTTCTTGCATCACCATGGAGTCCTCCTGCATTTATGAAGAGCAATAAAGAAATGAACAATGGTGGATATCTGTTAAAAGAATATTATTCCATGTGGGCAGATTATATTGTTCGCTATATTAAGGAATATGAAAAACAAGGTATTACAATCTCCATGTTAACAATTCAGAATGAGCCACAAGCAGTTCAGACCTGGGATTCCTGCATCTATTCAACAGAAGATGAGAAGATAATGGTAAGAGATCACCTTGGTCCGGCTCTTAAGAAAAATGGGTTGGAGCATGTTAAGATTTTGATCTGGGATCATAACAAGGACATTATTGTTGAAAGAGCTAAGGGAGTATTGGAGGATAAAGAAGCGAATCAATTCGTTGAAGGTGTAGCTTTCCACTGGTATTCCGGAGATCATTTTGAAGCAGTTGCACTTGTGAAGGAAATGTATCCGGATAAAGAATTATATTTCACCGAAGGTTGTGTGGAATACAGCAGATTTATGAATTCTGATGAAGTAGCAAAAGCGGAAATGTACGCTCATGATATGATAGGCAATTTTAATGCTGGAATGAATGGCTATATGGATTGGAACATGTTATTGGATGAAAAAGGCGGTCCTAATCATGTAAGTAATTTCTGCGCAGCACCAATTATGTGCAATCCAAAGGAAAATACAGTAGAGAAAAGACTTAGCTACTATTATATTGGTCATTTCAGCAGATATATTAAGAAGGGTGCGAAACGTTTGGCATTCTCCCGCTTTACAGATAAGCTTGATGTTACAGGTTTCCTCAATCCGGATGGAGAAAGAGTTCTTGTGGTAATGAACAAGACCAATGAAGATGTTGCTTTTTCCTTAAAAGAGGATGAGAATGGCGGAAGTTTAATCATTGAAAAGCATTCAATTCAGACGATCTGTTATCAGGCATAAAGGAGAAGGAAGAAATGAAGGTAGAAGCTAATCAAGATAGATCAAAATTGGCAAAGGCAATTCCATATGGAATTGCTTTTCTACTGCTAATATTGATTGTGTTTGGAGTTTTATTTGGCAAGAAACTATGGAATGGTTATGTAGATGGGGTGAATCTTAAGAACGATATGAAGATAACGAATTTTCACAATGAGCTGTTTGGGGAGAATGTTTATATTTTCACTCCCGAAGATAAAGCAGAAGATGTAAATAAGGTACTGGACGAGTTGTGGTCAAAGCAAGAAACCAATCAATTCGGTGAGGACAGGTATGGTGTATTATTCATGCCGGGTAATTATGATCCTTCTATAGAAGTTAAGGTTGGCTATTACATGGAGGTGTCTGGCTTAGGCTTCCTGCCAACAGACACAGTAATTCCAGCACTAAACTGTACGGCCACCTGGCTGGGTGATGATAATAATCATAATGCTACCTGTAACTTCTGGAGAGGTGTGAGTAACCTGACAGTAGACTCAAACACCATGTGGGCAGTTTCCCAAGCCACCTTCATGAGAAGAATGAATATCAATGGTAATCTTGCTTTCCATGACAATTATGGTTGGGCAAGCGGCGGCTTCTTAGCAAATTCCAGAGTGAGCGGTGTGGTTGATTCCGGCAGCCAACAGCAATGGTTATCCAGAAACAGTGATTGGAATTTGTGGTTAGGCCAGAATTGGAATATGGTATTCGTAGGAATGGCAGATAAGGATGCTCCAAAAGGTACTTGGCCGGGAACTAAGTATACTTCTGTTGCAGAAACCCCTGTGATAGCAGAGAAACCTTTCCTTTATTATGATGAAAAGAACGGATATCAGGTATATGTTCCGGATGTATTGGAGAATTCTAAAAGCTATTCCTGGGAAAATGATGGACACAGTATTAGTCTGGAGGATTTCTATGTTGCGAAAGCAGAGGTGGATACTGCTGCATCAATGAACGAGCAGCTTAGCTTAGGAAAGCATTTGTTTTTAACTCCGGGCATCTATCATTTGGAGGAGCCACTTCGTGTTACAAAAGAAAATACAGTTGTACTGGGTATGGGATTAGCTTCTTTAGTACCAGAGAATGGAACGGCTTGTATGGAAGTGAGCGATGTGGATGGTGTCAGGTTAGCAGGAGTTTTATTTGATGCAGGACCAAAGGAATCAGAGGTATTACTGCAAGTTGGAGCTTTGGGAGAACCTATGCAGGAACGCACCAGTGAAAATCCAATTGTTTTAAGTGACTTATTCTTCCGTGTGGGAGGTCCGGCAGGCTATGAGGCTAAGGTTAAAAAGTGTGTTGTGATAGCGAGTGATCATGTAATCGGTGATAATTTCTGGGTTTGGAGAGCGGATCATGGTGATGGAGTAGCCTGGGATAAGAACACGGCACCGAATGGTATTATTGTAGACGGTGATGATGTAACAATCTATGCGCTTATGGTGGAGCATTTTCAGGAATACCAGACCATCTGGAATGGTGAGAACGGAAGAGTATATTTTTATCAAAGTGAAATCCCTTATGACGTACCAAGTCAAGAGGTTTGGATGAGTCATTCAGGAACAGTTAATGGTTTCTCTTCCTATAAAGTTGGCGAGAATGTTCAAAACCATGAAGCCTGGGGACTTGGTATCTATTCCTTCCACAGAGATGCCCGCGTGGATTTGTTCTCAGCAATGGAAGTGCCTGATGTAGATGGGGTTAAGATACATAATACCTGTGCAATTATGATAACTGGAAATCCGGGAATCTCCCATGTAATTAATGATCAAGGGGAGGCTTGCAGAGTTGCCGGAGATAGAAAAATAATCGTAGAATACCAGGCGGGAATACAAAAATAAAATAACAACACCATTTTAAAAATTGAGCCATTATATAGGGCCGAAGGAATTATTATAATAAATTTATCAACAACACAAGTTGTTAGAGAAAGGGAGGATATTATTTATGAAATTTAAAAAAGTTGCAGCATTGTTGTTAGCATCCGTTTTAACATTTTCATTAGTGGGATGTGGCAGCAATAATTCCGGCAAAAAAGATGACACTAAGCCAACAGATAAACCAGCTGTTGAACAAGAAGACAATGGTGGGGATACAACACCTGAAGCTGCTAAGCCTTTAGAAGGTAAATTAGTAGTTTGGACACTTGCAGCTGACCTTGAGCAGTTCTCCGCATACTTCATGGAGAAGAACCCTGGCGTAGAACTGCTCAAGGTCAGCTGCAAGTGTCCAAACTACTAATTTACCTTCTAAAGGCTTAGCAG
>JASGEU010000202.1:0-110717 GCA_047606065.1 Mobilitalea sp. | reverse complement strand
CCTTCGAGGTTTTCTCTGACGGTTCCATAGATCCTTTGCGAGGTTGTCAGACCATATTTCATCTCATAAACCTCTCCCCTGGAATTAACCTGCTTTGCGCCGACTCCCTGGGCGATGGTTCCTGTTGGAGCAATGGTATCCTTACATCGCAGTGCAATAAAACGCATCTCAAAGGTCGTCATCTCTGCCCCTGCTCGAATTCCCATGGCATATCCGGCTCCGGTGTTAAAAGGAGGGTACCACATCTTATGTCTGGAGAATCCGGGGTTGTTAGGCCGATATAAACCGGAAGCACCACCGGTAGCACAAATTACCTGCTTTGCTTTTATGATATATAAAATATCCTGATCGATACTGATGGCAAAGGCTCCAAGGATATGATTATCCTTTACTATGTAATCAATTACATTAACCCTGTTTAATACTTTAATTCCGTTCAATTCACTAACTGCAGTTGCTAATATAGGTTTTATATTTTCACCATTAATTTTAATATTTCGGTTACCACGTGACACATATTCCCCATTCTCATCTTTAAGAATGACAAGTCCCAACTCTTCCAGTCTCTTTGTAACCCTGTTAAGACCCTGGGACATGGTCAGCAGAAGATCTTCTCTGACGATACCCTCGGCATCCTTACCTGCATAATCAACATAGTCCTCGGCTGTTCTTCCCTTAACAATGTATGCATTAATTGCATTTACACCAGCTGCCAGGCATCCGCTTCGTAGGATATTCGCCTTCTCAGCAATCAATATAGATGCATTGGAATGGTCTCGTATAGTGAGTGCAGCGTAACAGCCAGCAGTTCCCCCTCCAATAATTAATATATCTGTATTCAGTTGTTCTAACTGAACTTCCTTCTTCATAATCACTTCCATTCTGCCGCCGACGGCACAAACTCTTATCCAATCGTTTAAAAGCAACTATATGCATTTACATTGATGAATTATACACTTGACCGAAATCAAATTCTACAATTAATCACGCAAACGTTCTACATAAAAATCCACTAAAAACAAGGTAATTTTTACGCAAACGTTTTCACATTTAGTCTTGCATCCCGAAAAAAAAAGAGGTAATATTTATTCAAATGATAGTTTATATTTTGAAAGGAGCCTGATAAAATGACACTAAAGGAAATCGCCCTGCAAGCGGAAGTATCCATTTCTACCGTTTCTCGCATCATCAATTCCCCGGATGACAGCTTTGCCCGCAAGGAAGTGCGTGACAGGGTATGGGCTATAATCAGGGAGACGGGGTATGTGCCAAACCAAACCGCCAGAGAGCTGAAACAGTTAAATCACCGATCTGTATCAAAGCAATCCTTCACATTGACATGCATTCTTGGCCGGACAAAGCATCTGGAGGATAATCCATTTTTTGCACAAGTAGCTCGCGCTATTGAGCAACAGGCTTTGAATCTGGGTTATTCTGTGCCGATGTCTTACTCCATCTTTGACATTGACAACAGCGACCTGCTAAACCGTGTAGAAGCTACCAAGACAGACGGAGCCATTGTACTGGGGCGCTTTACCAATGAAACCCTGAGCTTTCTTGAGAAGCATTACAAAAATATTGTATATGTGGGGCGTAATGTTCTTAACTGTGAATGGGATCAGATTATCTGTGACGGCTATGAAGCAACTCGTATCGCCATGGAGTATCTGATTTCCTGCGGTCATAGAAGAATTGGATATATTGGAGAAGCAAGCAACGAAATTCGTTATCAGGCTTTTGTAGATGTTATTGAAAAAAATGGGCTGCAATGTGATGCAAGTCTGATCAGCCGATGTCTGCAGAATGGTGCAGGAGGTTATAACGGAGCTGACCAGTTAATAAAAAAGGCAAAACCCATGCCAACCGCTGTATTCTGCGCAACTGATATCGCCGCTATTGCCGCGATCCGCAGATTTGGTGAGGCAGGAATTAAAATTCCGCAGCAGCTTTCGGTTATCAGCATGGATAATATTGAGCTTTCCGCTTTTGTATCTCCAATGCTGACCACAGTAGGAATGCCCATTGTAGAGCTGGGTAATGTGGCGGTACATACCTTAGTAGATAGAATTAATAAAAGACACAGCCTTCCTATGAAAATCTATCTGCCAAATAAACTAATGATTCGGGAGAGTGTAGCCGGTGTGCCGTCCAGATAAATACAAAAGCACACTGTATGCACCATATCTATAAGCTATTATAGATAAACCGGATTCTTATCAATAATTGATGAATTTTCCTGCACATAAGTTTTATCATTTCCATAGATAAATAGGCGGTAGATCAACACATTCACAGTCTCTCCGACAATTACCGCCTCCTCCTCAAGAGTACGGGTTGAAGTCAGAATTAAATCTTTGATTTTAACCTTCACTTCCATGTAACTGCCACGGAACGCCACCTCTTCTACCACCCCTTCCTCCGCAGAGCTTAAATACTGCTGTCGTTCCTCCCTTTTACTGATACGGATGAACTCCGGACGGATTACGGCTTTTGCATCCTGCTCCCGATTTTCAAAACCTTTTAGCCAGCTAAAATCCGTCAGCAGGGTTGACTGACCCACGAATTGGGCAACAAAAAGAGTGGAAGGCTTCTGGTAGATTGCAACCGGTGTACCGATCTGTTCAATTCTTCCATGATTTGTAATGATGATCTCATCTGCCACCTCGATAGCTTCATCCTGATCATGAGTTACAAAAATGCTGGTAATTCCCACCTGATGTATCATTTCCCTAAGCCAGCTTCGCAGCTCTTGTCTGACCTTGGCATCAATAGCAGCAAAGGGTTCATCCAGTAATAATAACTGGGGATTCGGTGCAAGTGCTCTGGCAAAAGCAACTCTTTGCTTCTGCCCGCCGGACAGTTGGTGCGGATACCTGTGCTCCATTCCCTCCAGACCAATTAATTTCAGCAGTTCAAGAACTCTTTCTTTTATTTCCTTCTTACCCTTCTTTTGTACTTCAAGTCCGAAGGCAATATTATCAAATACATTCATGTATCGAAATAATGCATAATTCTGAAATACAAAACCGATGCCTCTCTTACTGCCGGGCAGCTCATTCACTCGAACTCCATCGATATAAATATCACCGGAATCCGGCTGTTCCAGACCTGCCAGCATACGTAAAATTGTTGTCTTACCGCTGCCACTGGGTCCTAACAAAGCAATTAGTTTCCCTTTTTCTATTCCCAGACTCACATCATCCGAGGC
Organism: Mobilitalea sp.; assembly: GCA_047606065.1. Lineage (GTDB taxonomy): Bacteria > Bacillota > Clostridia > Lachnospirales > Lachnospiraceae > Mobilitalea. The sequence continues at coordinate 107,509 of JASGEU010000202.1, read as the reverse complement.
TTTAAAATTCCCAAAGGTTTTGTGAAGATTCTTTAACTCTACATACATTATTTATCACCAGCCTTTTTCACTTTGTACTCTAAAATATTGCGGACGATCAGTATGATAATGGCTAGGATTACCAAAATTGAGGATACCGCAAATGCAGCATTAAATTTAAATTCACTATACAATATCTCCACATGCAGTGGTAAGGTATTGGTCTTGCCTCTTAAGTGTCCTGACAGAACGGAAACCGCTCCAAATTCACCCATGGCTCTGGCAGCACACAGTACGATACCATAGAGCAAAGCCCATTTAATCTGCGGGAAGGTCACCTTCCAAAAGATGTGAAAGCCTCCGGCACCCATCAGCGCCGCAGCCTCCTCCTGATCACTTCCCTGAGCATTCAGTACAGGAATGATTTCTCTGGCGATAAAAGGAAGGGTTACAAATACGGTACCCAGAATAATACCGGGTACAGCAAAAACTATTTTGATATCCAATGCCTCCAATAATCCGTCTGCCCATCCGATCCGCCCAAAGGTTAAAATAAAGATTAACCCGGCAATCACAGGAGATATTGCAAACGGGATATCAATTAGGGTCGTTAACAGCTTCTTTCTTCTAAAATGATATTTCGTAATCGTCCATGCGGCAAATATTCCAAATACCGTATTGATAAGAACAGCTGCCAATGTTGCTTCCATGGTCAGGTAAAATGCCTTAAGGGTATATTGATCTAAAATTGCTTCTTTATATGCGATGTATCCCTTAGCTAAGGCCTCCTTAATAACAACCACCAGGGGCATCACCAGCATAATAAATAAGAATAATATACTGATTAAAATTAAAACTACCGGAATCGGTTTTAAGGTTCTATACTGTTTATGTCTCATTCTCCCTCCCCTAATCCTTCGTAAACTTATTGGTATAGACCTGTATGGAATTAATTATGAATAGGATGAGAAAGGATACAATCAGCATGACCAGAGCAATGGCATTCGCACCTTCGTAGTCATATTGTTCCAGCTTTGTCATAATAAGCAGCGGTGCAATCTCTGTCTTAAAGGGTGTATTCCCTGCAATAAATACCACACTGCCATATTCTCCTACCGCTCTGGCAAAAGCCAAACCAAAGCCCGTCAGCAGCGCAGGACGGATCTCCGGGAAGATCACACGAAAAAAAATTTTTGCTCTGCCTGCTCCAAGCATATCGGCAGCCTCCTCGTACTGCGGGTCCAAATCCTCCAATACTGGCTGTATTGTTCTTACCACAAAGGGAATCCCAATAAATATCATAGCAATGATAATACCAATTTTGGTATAAGAGACCTTAATCCCCCAAATGTCAACAATACTTCCCAGTATACCATTATCCGCATACAGGGCCGTCAGAGCAATGCCTGCAACCGCAGTGGGAAGCGCGAAGGGCAGCTCAATGAGTCCATCCACGATCCTTTTACCTGGAAACTGATATCTTACCAGTACCCAGGCAATGATAACTCCAAAAACAGCATTAATAATTGCTGCAATGAAGGAGGAACTAAAGCTTACCATATATCCTGCGATTACTCTTTGATTCGTTACAATCTTGATAAACTTTGCCAATCCCATGGAAGAGGCATTGAAGGCAAGAGATGCAATTGGGATTAATACAATCATACTCAATATGGTAATCGTAATTCCCATGGATAATCCAAATCCCGGTATCACCTGTTTTCTTCTTACTTTACTCATTACGGTCAATGCCTCCGATTTTATATCTCATTTTTAAAACCTGCTTGTTTTACTGTACATAAATCTCATCAAATACTCCGCCGTCATTAAAGTGTGTCTCCTGGGCTTTTTCCCAGCCCCCAAATAATTCATCATTAATAGTTACCAGCTCAAGATCCAAGTTAAAGGTATCAGCGAACTCCTTGGCAATCTCGGCATTGCTGGGACGATAGTAATTCTCCCCTGCAATTCTCTGTCCGATATCGGAATATAAGTATTCCAAATATGCCGTAGCCACCTCTCTGGTTTCGCGTTCGTCCACGACTTCATCAACAATGGCTACCGGAGGCTCGGCAAGAATACTTAGGCTTGGCGTAACGATTTCATATTCATCGGGATGCTCCTTCAGGGAAAGGTATGCTTCGTTCTCCCAGGCAAGAAGAACATCCCCCTGACCATTCTCAACAAAGGTAATCGTTGCTCCTCTGGCACCGGAGTCAAGCACTAATACATTCTGGTATAATTGCTTAATAAAGTCTTTAATCTGAGTCTCATCATGATTATATAATTTGTCAGCATAGGCCCATGCAGCGAGATAGTTCCATCTTGCACCTCCGGAGGTCTTGGGGTTTGGCGTTATCACTCCAACATCCTCTCTTACCAAATCATTCCAGTCCAGAATATTCTTTGGATTACCCTTTCGAACCAGGAATACAATGGTTGATGTATAAGGTGCACTATTTCCGGCAAATTCGCTTTCCCAACCTTCCTCAATTAAACCTGCTTTTTCAATAGCGGAGATATCATAAGCCAGTGCAAGCGTTACCACATCCGCATCATTTCCTTCAATTACCGAACGTCCCTGGGAACCGGAACCGCCATGGGATTGAACGATTGTTACTTCCTGACCAGTCTTATCTTTCCAATATTTTTGAAATTCCACATTATATGCTTCATATAGCTCTCGTGTGGGATCATAGGACACATTGGTAATTTCAACAGGCTTCTTTGGCTCAGTAGCTTTATCATCGGATGCAGCAGTATCATTTGAAGCTTCCTTTGTGGGATTATTTGTCCCCGATGTATCTGTGGTATTTTCGTTTTTACATGCAGTTAACACTCCTGTAAGTATCGCTAGTATTAATGTTAAGGTGATAATTCTCTTCCCTCTCATATCGCTTTCCGCCTTTCAAATATTATTTGAACTCTTATTCCTACCTGATGTAGGTAAATCGGAAGCTGCCCTTAACATCGTATTCCACTTTTGATGTGATAGATTAATATGTACTTCTTCTTACAAGATTTGTTCAAATTCTATCACCCCCAATTCTTCCTTCACATTGTCCCAATAACATATTAAGTTAGTATGTTAACTATGTTTGAACATATTGTAAGGTAAAAATCTACAGTTTGCAACTAATATTTAAGCAATCGTTTGCGTATTCAATAAAAGGGTATAAAAATAAGCCTTCCAGGAATTTATTAACCCCAGAAGGCCTATGTATAGAACCTACAGAAAATTTTTTCTTTCTTCTATATGGTCCCTTTTATATGTTATTTACTCCTCAGAAATAAAACTGTTCTCCATAGTAATAATACACTGATGTCTCGAATCATTTTTTCTTATTTCTTCTACGATCTGTGACAATAGCTTTTGCTCCTTCTCCTTGGTATAAGAATATGGAACGACCAAATCAAAAATCAAGTTAATGTGACGTTCCCCATTCACCAAACGAAAATCATGAATACTCGCTTTCTCTTCCAGCCTCTGAATGATTTCCAACACTATTTTCTTTTTATCCAGCACCATAGAATTATTTACTTCGATTGGGTCCATGTGAATTACTAAGAAAATATCCAGCTTCTCACATACATCTCTCTCTATTTGATCAATAGTTTCATGTGCTTGCTCAAAATTAATATTATTCGGAACTTCCGCATGGATGGTTGCCATACGGTGGGTCGGACCATAGTTATGAATAATTAGATCATGCGTTCCAACTATTCCTTCATAACTTTCCACCATCTTTGTTATCTTTTCATAGACATCTCGTGTTACCGCCTGACCCAGTAAGGGTTCCAGTGTATCTTTTGCAATGTTAAAACCTGCATACATAACGAATAAGGATACCAATAGACCCATATAACCATCAATTTGCCAATTGGTCAATCCTGCTACAATTGCAGATATAATCGTCGCTGATGTTACCACCACATCATTACGGGAATCTGCCGCTGTAGCCAGCATAACAGTTGAGTTTATTTTTTTACCGAGTTTACGATTAAACGCTGCTAACCAAAGCTTGATGATTACCGAAAGAAATAGGATTCCAATTAAAATAGGCTGAAATTCTATTTCCTCTGGGTTTAAAATTTTTTTAAAGGAACTGCTCAGCAACGTGATACCCACTTGAAGAATAAGAAAGGATACCGCAAATGCAGCGATATATTCAAACCTCCCATGTCCGAAGGGATGTTCTTTATCTGCTGGTCTCTCTGCAAGCTTTACACCGATAAAACTTATGATAGAAGAAGCTGCATCTGAAAGGTTATTGAACGCGTCTGCCATAACAGAGATACTGTTAATAATCATACCGATAATCATTTTTGCTCCAAACAAAATAAGATTGCATAGAATTCCAACTATGCTGGACAAAATTCCATAGGCAGTCCGCACTTCCGTTTTCTGTACCTCTTCATTGTTTCTTATGAATAATCTTACCAGCAACTGCGTCAATTCCTTATAACCTCCCACTCTAACTACATAAAATCACTTTTAATAAAGCCTGCACCTGTTTAAAAATATACCCTCGCTGCTCACCGGGTATCCCGGATGCCAAGAGTATCCTTCCTCAGCATGTGCAGGTTACTTATATCAACAATAAATTTAATATATGATTACTTACCTGCGCTTATTCAACCAGATTTTCTTACAGTGCCAGGCGATAAATCGCTTCCACATCCTTAGAATTAAGCTTATAGAAACTACCCATGGTATATTCACCTAGTCCAAGTTTTTCAACCATCTTTGGAATGTCTTCTTCCTTAGCACCAAGTTCCCTAAAGTTAATCGGCATACCAATTGAAGTAAAGAATTTCTTTAATCTCTCAATTCCCTCTCTCGCTGTAACCTCTGGATTAGCAAAATCCATTGGAACTCCCCATAACCGAACAGCTAACTGCGCAAAGCGACTCACGTCCTGCTTCATAACATAGGTCATCCAAGCAGGGAAAATAACCGCAAGTCCAGCTCCATGTGCCACATCATAGAGTGCTGATAATTCGTGCTCTATACCATGACTGGACCAATCCTGGTCGCGGCCAACACCCACTATATTATTATGTGCCACCATGCCTGCCCACATAATATTTGCTCTGGCATCATAGTTATTTGGATCGGCAATTGCTCTTGGAACTTCTTTAATCATGGTCTGTAATATACCTTCACAAAGGCGATCTGTTATCTCTACTTCTTTTGTTGGTGTAAAATAGCGTTCAAATACATGTGCCATAATATCCGTTGCTCCTGCTGCTGTCTGATAAGCAGGCAGAGTTTGTGTTAACGCTGGATTAAGGATGGAGAACACCGGTCTTAGTGCCTCACCACCGGCACCTCTTTTTAGCATTCCTTCTTCTTTTGTTATAACTGTATTTTCTGATCCTTCGCTGCCTGCTGCTGCAATGGTCAATACCGTTCCTACCTTTAACGCTTTATCTGCCGGCTTTCCTTCAAAGAAATCCCAGAAATCTCCGTCATACACCGCACCTGCCGCAATTGCTTTAGCTGAATCAATTGCACTTCCGCCGCCAACTGCTAATACAAAATCAATGCCCTCTTTTTTACACAATTCGATACCTTCATATACTAACCCACTTCTTGGATTAGGAAGCACTCCGCCCAATAAGACATATTTAATGTCTTCTTGCTCCAAAGATGCCTTAACTCTGTCAAGTAAGCCTGATCGAACCACAGAACCACTTCCATAATGGATCAGTACTTTAGTACCTCCAAAACGTTTTACATAATGTCCTGCTTCTTTTTCTGTGTCCTTACCAAATACAAAATAGGTTGGGCTGTAAAATGTAAAGTTATTCATACGCTATCTCCTTCTCTATTAAATATAAATACAAAATAATATCAAGTCCCTATGTAGTAAGCCCAGAATTTATAATATCTGGATTAACTTATTTATAGTAGGGTTCTAATCGCAATCATTACTAAGCTAAAACCTACATACAACAAAACACCTGTATTTAGTAAATAATCGCTTCTTTTCATAATTGGTTCTGTTTTATCCAATTTTATTTTACGAATATTTAGAATAAACAAAACAGAACCTGCCACAATAGCACCTAACACCCATATAGCCATTAATGAACCTGCTAATAATCCACCTTTTAAAACCAGCGGAGCAACTGCAGACCCTATAAAATTGATCATCATGTGAAGCAGAATAGAATACCGTAAGGTATTCGTTCGTATTGTTACATAAGCAAAGATAAATCCAAGTACGGTTGCATAAAAAAACTGTGAAATGTTAAAGTGAAACAATCCAAATGCTACACCCGTTAAAATGATGGCCGGAACATCACCAAATCTGCGAAGCTTTGATAGTAAGAATCCCCGAAATATGAACTCTTCGACAATAGGCGCGATACCAGCCACATAAATCAATGTAAAATAAAAATTACTTCCACTGATTGCTTCCATAACAGGATTTATCAATTGCTCCCCTTTTATCGCTGCTATAAAAAAAGTCAAGATCACACTAAAGTAATTTGATATATACATTGCTGCTGTACAGATAAAAAATATCGCTATAAAGGTCTTAGGTTTTAACTTAACAAGTTCCCCTTTCGGTGAATCGGGTACACGATTTATTAAACTTACGAAAACAGGAAATCCAATTAAAACAATTCCAACTAAGGTTGAAACCCAGATATACCAGTCGGCATTAGCTAATTCCGGCACAAACCGCAAAACAAGAAGTTCTTTCATCTCATTAAAGAAAATTATAACAAATGCCATAATAAACAAAGAAAGTCCTGCATGGCTGATAATTTTCTTAGGTGAAACCTCCGACTGTATTGTATCAGAATTTTGATCAATCATATTCAAACTATGTTCCCCCTTTTACAAGCTATTTTTATACGAACTGCTATACCTGTTTATTCCAGTCCATATTGTAGAAGGCTGATTGCATCTTCCCATCTGCCTGCCGAGGTTGAGTCCATAATGACACAAACCACTCTTTTACCATCTTTTTCAGCTGCGGCAATCAAGCATCTGCCTGCCATAGTACTTGTGCCGGTCTTTAACCCAATTGCTTTAGAGTAATATTGTCCACTGTACTGGGTTATTAACTTATTTGTATTTACCCATGTAACATCTCTACCGCTTATAAAAATATTCCTGGATTTACTCTTATGACTAATTTCTGTTATAATCTCATTGTTAGCTGCTGCCACACCGATTAAACCCATATCATATGCCGTGGTATACTGACCTATCGCGTCATAACCATCCGGTGTTTTGAAGCAAGAATTTTTAACTCCCAACTCAGCAGCATATTCATTCATTAAGCGTATGAATTCTTCCACTGCTTCTTCCTTTGAGGCCTTGGGTTTTACTAGAGATTTTCTCCCCACATATGCAGCAACTGCATAAGCGGCATCATTACCGGATGGTAAAAGCATTCCCTCTAATAGATTATGAACCGTTAATACTTCACCTTGTTTTAGATTAGCTCTCGTTGAATCGGCAGCTATCATGGATATCTCATCTCCAAGGGTTACCTGTTCATCCACACTACACATGGATAACGCTACTAAAGAGGTCAGAAGTTTTGCCGTACTTGCCGGAAACTCCGCTTGTACAGCATTTTTATAATATAAAACTTCCTTTGTTTCTGCATCAAATAAAACCGCTGCTTCAGCGTCCACGTCAATTCCGGGATTACTAATATCAAGCGCTTCCTCCAGCACATTATCAATTGTCATCTGAGGAATATATTTTTCATAATCAACATCATTACTATTTAAAATAAGATCTGGAGCCTTCACCTCAACAGAAGATGTATCTATATTATCCGTGGCATCAACGACTGCACTTCCCATATCACTGGGGTTGGTACTTAACCAAGGCTCGGTCTCATTAACATCGACAATCGTATCGTCAGATTCTTCCTCCAAAGTTACATCCGCCTGTGCTGCATCCTGCGCTACTTCCTCTTGGTCATTGGAAGGTACTTCTACAGAATCACCTTTTAAATCCTCCTCTTTTGGAACATCTGTTAATGAAGAACTATTCTCTAATTTTTCTGCTTCTGTGCTCTCATTCTTGTTATCATCTTTGGTATAAGTTTGCACTTGTCCGTTATCAGCTTGAACCCCTTGCTTCATTAAAAGATTTGCACTTAGGTATAGGGTAGCTGTCACAAAACAAGCAAATAAGATTAGCCCAATCAAGTTCTTCTTATTCATCGATTTCTCCATTCGATATTAATGTTAATCATATTTTTTCTCTTCGTTAAAAGGGGACGTTATTTATGAACGCCCCCGTAACTATTTTACTATATTTTAATATTTGTATGCAAAATATGCAACATTTTTTCTAACAGCTTCTTAATTCTCTATATTAATTCTTACTTCTCCAACTCCGCCATCTACTCGAATTGAGTTAGGTGCATCCTTTGAGGTTCTGTATTCATCTGATATCTTTTCATTGTTCAAACGAACTGCACCAACACCGGAATCAATATCTAAATCATAATCCTCAACAGAACCCTTTAAATTTAGATTAACTTCTCCAACTCCGCAATCCACCTCAATTTTCCCTTCCATAACACCGTCAACTTTAAGGCTTCCTACTCCACAATCAAAATCGGCATTATAAAATTCTACATTCTGTAGATTGATTTCTCCAACACCGCCTTCGACCTTTACCTTATCGGCAGTCAAATTATTTCCAGATATATTCCCTGCACCAGTAGAAATTTTTAAATATTCTGCATTTAAATCTTCAACATTAACAGTTCCTGCTCCTGTATTAATATCCGCTTCTTCAAGCTTGGTTTCTGCAGGAAGGTATACGGTGATTTTGGAATTTGGTTTATTTACTCCATTAATATTAAACCAAAGAAAGTTGATTACATTCGTATTATCTGTAATTTTTAACGTTCCATCCGAGGTTACCTTTGCTTCAAAGGAACTTGAAACGTCACTCGCTTCTACACGGAAGGTTTCTCCTGTTTTAATGATAAGCCGCCCTGTGTTATTGTCAACTTCAAGGCTTTTAACATTTTTAAACGAATCAGAGTAATCTATCGTTTCATTATTGCTTTTATCATTTGTTCCTCCTGATATAACCGAGCCGATAGAAAAAACCGTACTGGCGATCCCTGATATGATAGTGATCGCTAAAACTATAGCAAATCCAATCGCCATGTATTTGATCGTTTTTTGTAAACTGCTCATTTGATATCAATCCCCCCAAACATACAGGTCGCATTCAAATAAATGGTAGGAGCATCCGCTTGCGCATTCTGATGTGCCTTATTGCTTACGCCTCCAAAAATCGGAACACTATTTGTTTTCACATTTACACCAGCTGGAAGGTATATATCAATTCCCCCAAAAACTGCTGTTGCATTAACTTCAACATCATTTAAAATCTTTGCATCTCTTAAATCCAAAACGAGCCCGCCAAATATGGCATTAATTTCAGTGCCGTTAAAAGGCTCTGTTATATGAATACGGTTGCTGCTAAATACCGCACTGTATTCCTTACCAGCTGCGCCATGAAAGGTCTTTTCAGAACCACCAATATTCATGTTAGCATTAAAGTGTCGGGATCTCTTTCGAAATGCTCCCTGGAATATAATTCTTATTCCTATAATAATCAAAGCTGCAGGCAATACCAGGCTCCAAAGATTAAATTTAATATCAACGTAGTAGGATAAAAACAAGAGAACACCTATGATAAAACCTGTTGTTGCACCCACTCCAAAACCATTCTGGACCATGCTGATTAAACAAGGAATAATAATGATAAAGGTCCACCATCCATCAAAAAACAATTCTATTTCCCATAGCTCAAGAACATTTCCAGCTATGATCACACCAACCAACACGAGAAATAGTCCCCATAGAGCATTTGAAAACTTATTCTTCATTTCTCCTCCTTCTGCCGACATTTCTATCTGCTCGGCAAATATAAATAATTACATGTTTTGCTATTTTCTATATCATACTGCAACAATATGATGAATGCAATATATCTGCTAAATCTCTAATCATTTTTTAACCTAGCACTAAGGTACAGGTCTCTGAACAATGCTTTGAAATTCTGCTCTCAGAATATCAAATACATTGTATGCATCAAGTATTCCATAACCCCAATCTCTATTGGGATAAATCAGACCCGGATTACGCTCCGCACCACGGATGATAAATTTCTTAACTTCAACAGTATCCACCCCAGGATAATTCCCCCTTACTATCCCCCATTCTAACATCATTGCACAAAACCCAGTCATATGAGCCGCTGCCGCACTGGTTCCAGTCATGCTGGTAAAGGTTGTTTCATTGGTTGGTGCCGTTATATTGACTCCTGGTGCAGAAATTTCCGGTTTAATTATATTAATTCTGGAATATCCTCTGCTGGCTCGCTGATATAAAACACTATTATCAGGATTATAAGCTGTTACTGTAATTGGAACCAAGGAGTTCCCCGGTGATGTTATCGTGGTATAAGGATCTGACTGAATAAAATAGGTATTATCTGTTATAAAATTGCCCATGGGGAGCCAGATATGAAAAGTACTTCTTAAGTCCCCACGGCCATATACCTGAAACCGCCAGATACCTGGAGTGGGATTATTAAATCTCATTAAAATAAGCTGATCTCCAGTTGACGCTTCCACCATCTGATAATCAATATTAATCGATGTGCTTTCAAATACAAATCCAATGTCTCTATTAATTCTTAAACTCTCACTAATTCGCGGTATGTATTCTCCTGATGGAGATAGTATATCTATGGAATAAGTATTTGGTGCTGCTCCCCAGAGTTCCATAGAGAAACCCGGTTCACCCTCACCTACATTTAATTCCACCGTACTGTATCCCACTTCTCTGTCAATCTCAGCAAAAAAATGCCTTCTCGAATTCCCTTCATTACCAGCAGAAACATTCATGACAACCCCCGGAAAATTTCCTGCAACACTGATTAAATCACTAAGTGCTCCTCTCCCATCATGGGAACCCTGTGAGGACCCAAGTCCAATGCAAATAGATACTGGACGCTGTATACTCCTGGCAAAGTTAACCACATATTGAACGGCCCACATAATATCATTTTCCTGATAGCAGGGCACATCCTGAGGCACAAGAAAGAAGTCTCTTATGGCAGGTTTAGCCTGCTTTAGTTTTACGACAACAAGATCAGCATCTGGGGCAACCCCGCTGAAGCTATTTGCCTCATTCTCATTTCCTGCTGCAATCCCCGCTAACATTGTTCCATGCCCGATTTCATCTATGCTGGGAACAACCTCCAGTGGATTAGCAGAACCTAATGCTTGGTTTATTTCCTCTGCCAGATACTCTGTTCCATAAAAATATCCAGCTGGATAACGATCACTATCTATTGTCTGATCCCAAAGCGCAAGCACTTTAGTTGATCCGTCCGAATGTATAAAAACAGGATCGGTATAATTAATCCCCGTATCAATTATTCCAACAAGTACACCCTTCCCTCTTAGATTAAAATTAGGCAGACGCCGAAGTCTTAATATATTTGATGCCTCCAGGGCTCTTTCACTATTAAGTCCATAAAGAGCCGGAAGGACGGAGTATCCGTACTGAATAATTGTACGGGAGGTCAATTGAGCAACAGGCACATAAAGGATCGCATATCTATCATTCATGATATGCGTGGTCCCTTCCGGAAATCTTTCAAAGGTTCGAAGATTTTGATTATAATTAATTATGAAGTCGGTATAGTCATTGCTGGTTATTTTAAATCTTTCTCCCTCCGTCATGCCTAACTCCTTCTTTATTCGCTTCTTCTAAGGATATCAAATACATTATATACATCCAGTATGCCATAACCCCAATCCCTGTTTGGATAGGGAATTGCAAGTTCTCTTCGCGCACCTCGTATTAGGAATATTTTCATATCTACCGTGTTCATGCTAACTTGATTTCCTCTTACAATTCCCCACTCCAATAACAAAGCTGCAACTCCTGCCGTATGAGCTGCCGACACACTCGTTCCCGTTGCATCACTAAAACCTTGATCCAGTGTAGGGCTGGTAACATTAACCCCAGGAGCAGCAATTTCGGGTTTTATATCTCCTACTCTTGAATATCCTCTACTGGCATTCAAATATAAACTGTCATCCTCCGTGTTATAAGCCGTAGTTGTAATTACAGACCTTGAATTTCCTAAGGACAGTATTGTTGTATAGGGGTCAGAACGCACAAAAAAGGTATTATCCGAGATAAACCCCTGCATTGGAAGCCAAATATTGAAGCCTACTTGAATATCCCCTCTGCCGTAAACATTAAACTTCCATATTCCCGGAGCAGGATTACGAAACCTAAGTAAAATTAGCTGGTCTCCACTCTGTGACTCTACTATTTGATAATCAATAATTATAATGGTTTGTTCAAATATAAATGAAATTTCCCTGCTTTCATCCAGCCTGGGAACAATCCGTGGAACATATTCCCCGGATGGTGACTGTATATCTAAGGAAAAAACTCCCGGAGAATCTCCCCATAATTCCATGGAAAAACCCAGTTCTCCCCTGCCGACGGATAATTCTACCACATCATAACCAATGGTCGGATTAATCGTTCCATAATAGTGCCTTCTTGCGTTTCCTTCGTTCCCTGCCGCAACTATAATTCCAGTCCCCACATCCTCCGCCTGTAAAGAAAGAAAACTGCTAAGGGTGCCTCTTCCATCGTGTGCACCTTGTGAAGTTCCCAGTGCTACACATAAAGCAAGCGGCCGATTAAGTTCAATAGCAACCCCGAACAAATAATTTAAGGCAAATAAAATATCATTCTCCTGATAACAGGGAACTCCTGGCGGTATGATAAAGAAATCTCTAAGATATTGCTTTGCCTGCTTTAATTTTACTACAATCAATTCAGACCCGGGTGCTACCCCAGCAAATTGATTTTCCGGCACTGCATTACCAGCTGCAATCCCAGCTATCATTGTTCCATGACCTATTTCATCCCTGCTGGGTACTATTTCAAATGGGGTTTCACTGCGAAGAGCCTCATTAATCTGTTCTCTCGAATAAACTGTTCCATAATTAGCACTTGGGGGATACTGGTCACTTACTATTGTTTGATCCCAAATCGAATATATTCTGGTTGTGTTATCTGCATTTATAAAAATAGGATTCGTATAATCTATTCCGGTATCCAGAAAGCCAATTAGAACCCCACTCCCAAGAAGGTCTAAATTAGGTATGTTACGCAGTCTGATAATTCCCGAGGCTTCAAGACTTTCCTGACTGATCAGTCCAAATAAGGAAGGCATAACTGAATATCCCAGCTGAACAATGGTGTTATTTGTTATTTGTGACACTGGAACATGTACTACTGCGTTGAAAAAATCTATAATATGGACGGTAGCATCGCTAAATTGTGTTAGTGCATTTAGATCTCCACTATAATTAATCAGAAGATCCGCGTAATCTTCACTAACAATTCTATTTCTATCCTCTGATGTCATATGAAATCATCCTTTTTACCTCTTACATAATATATATGCAAGAGTATTTATTTAAAAACCTCACAACTGTAATGTTTAACAGCCGTGAGGTTATCTTTGGTCATTTACTTATTCAAATTAGTTCTATTCTATCTATATTCTTATGTCTACTTCTTAATTCGCTAAAATGTATTCCCAATCAATTTGGCTATCAAAATTTAGTGCTTCATAGGTAGCCCCAAGTTGTTTATATTCCGGTCCAACCGCCAGAGATTTCATATTGGCAGCTTTTGCAGCAATCACACCTGCTTCAGAATCCTCCACTACCAGACATTCTTCTGGTGAAAGTCCTAATTTCCTGGCTGCAATTAAGAAGACTTCAGGGTCAGGCTTTGATTTTGTTATATCCAGTCCGCAGCTTACCTTATCAATAAAAGGTGCTAATCCAGTCTTTTCTAAGATCAATGGGGTGTTCTTGCTTACGGAACCTACTCCGATTAAAATTTCCTTTTCTCTTAGCATAGTAAGTGTCTCTGTCACACGTGTCAGAACTGCTGTGTCTGTAAGACCCTGTAGTAATTCAATATATTCCTGGTTCTTACTTTCTGCCAACTCTTCTTTTTCGGCTTCGGTATATGTCCTGCTTCCTTTTTCTAATACGATTTCCAGCGATGCCATTCTGCTGACACCCTTTTGTCTTGCATTATCTTCTTTGGTAAAGTTCATAATACCAACTCTTTCTGCCAGCTGTTTCCAGGCAGTAAAATGCAACTCATCCGTTGATACTAAAACTCCGTCCAGATCAAATATAACTCCTTTTATCATGTGATTTCCTCTCAGTTTATTAATTAATCAGAACCATGCTTGAAAACCTGCGGTTTCCCTGGTTCTAAACAGTTACAAATTATTTATTTCTGATTATTTTCTTAAACCTTAATAATTTCAGCTTGAGTATCTTTTACTATAACTTTATATAATTCTTCCCTATAGTTAATGTGAAACTCTAATCTGGTCCAATTATCTGGAAGCGCCGGATGTGCCTTTAATTCCCCGTGTTCGTGATAGATTCCTGCAAATCCCTCAATTGCCGTCATATAAGCACCGCCTGAAGAAGCTGGATGTGTTCCGCCGATATAAATCAAGCCAGCCCATTCCTTCCCTTTACCAATTAAATCAGACATTGCCGATTTTAAGAAGAAAGGATACGCCTTTTGCGGCATATCACATTTACACGCAAGCATGGAATACATACAGGCACTTAACGAAGAACCATGCTCGGTTCTTGGTTCGTAATAATTCCAGTTATTCAATAAAGTATCTTTGTCATATTCTTGTGAGAATAGGTTCAACATGGTAACAACATCCGCTTGTTTTATTACTTTAGTATGAGTAGCAATACCATAAGCACCACCCCAATATTCTTTCTCATTAAGAAGACGTTTCTTCAGATTCTCTATAGAAACTTCCTCAAGCTCAAAGTAACCGTCAAATTGTTCGATAACACCACTATCTGTATCCGGCTGGGGTATAAAGATCTTCTTTGCTGCATCCAAATATTGATTTGTTAACGTTTCTAAATCATAATAATCCTTAATTTTATCCGCAGTATCATTTCCTAACTGGGGTAACAATTCCATTATTCTATATGCCGCTTCAAATACATACTTTGCCATACGGTTCGTATATGCATTGTTATTCACACGTTCATGATATTCGTCCGGTCCAATTACATCATGAAGCTCATATACGTCTTTATTTACCTTGCGCAGCAGAAGGTCATAGTAGAAATTTGCACACTCTAAGACTACTTCGGCTCCACCTTCCTTCAATAAATCTAAAGCACCTGTATAGTCTACATATCTCATAATACCATAAACTACGGCTGAAGAAATGTGAATTTGCTTATCTTTAAAATATGTGCGCATTGGCCTGCCCGTAAAAACATCTGTGACATTATAATCGGAACAGGCATCATAACCGCCTTCCTGGCTCTCCCAAGCGTAGAAGGCACCCTGATAACCATATTGCTTCGCTTTGATTTTTGCACCCTCTAATGTATCAATTCTATACTTTAACAAGGTTTTTGCCACTTTAGGATCGGTAAATAAAAAGAAGTCCAGCATGAACATCTCCGTATCCCAGAACACCGCGCCTTTATAGGTTTGTCCGGATAAACCTCTGGCTGCAATGGATAGCTGATCCGTATGCCTTGGCGCAATACAAAGCAGATGATAAATGGAATAATTTAATGCCTGCATTGCCTGATTATCCCCTTCAATCAATACCTCACTTACTTTCCAGCTCTTTTCCCACTCTTCCACATGTTTTGCTTTTGTGATTTCATAACCTTCCTCTCGCCCTGCTTCCACTAGCGAAAGTGCAGTTTCCTCATAGGTCAGAGTATCCTTGCTGGTGTAAATACTGATCCATTTATAAAAGGTATAAGTAATACCTGCTTTCGCCTGGAAGGAGAGACAGCGAAGAGTTCTTAATTCTTCTTTTACAACTTTTTCAACACATTCAAACTCCGTGCTGACAGCTTCGCAAACATAGACCTGATCCTTACTTTCATGCGTGATTGCCTTTACCTGCAAGACGTTATCCTGTTCTGTAAATAACAGCTCATCATAGTGAGGACCGTTAATATCCCACACTCTGCCATCAATACCAGTATATATTCTGCATTCTCCCTCTTGGTCTGCAGTTACGCTATATTTCATTGCCAGCAAATGTTGACGATCATAACAGGCAAAGCGCTCCGCTTCGATTCTTATCTTCGTATCTCCCACCGACCAGCTGGTGTCACGTTCAAAAATACTGTGTCGAAAGTTAAGCGATATCTTATGTGTTGTTGCAGGAGTTTGTGGAAGTCGTAACTCTTTCCCATTAAATTCAAGATATGTATACAGACCATTTGGTGCATTTAACGGTTCCCTCCATCCATCACCTACCTGGTCATAAATACCTGCCAGGTTAATTGCTGTTAGCTGCTCTTTTTCGTATTCCTGCAAAGTTCCTCTAACACCCAGATAACCATTCCCAACCAGAAATTTGTTGCCTGCAGAGGAAACTTGAGCTTCTTCAAATCCCTCTTCTTCAATTCTCCATAAATTCATGCTGCAGCCCCTTTCCATTAATTTTTAAGAGGCTGTTTAAATAAAAGCCAACAGCCTCTTACTATTTAAATAATATATCGCACCTGTTTATCGTCTGAGTTTTTTTCTTAAAATCAATCCTGCTGCCAATGCCGCAGCAACCACTGCACCAATTACCGGAATAAGAATCGACCAAATATTTGATTTCTTGTCTTCCACTATGATGCCTGCAGCTTCTCTAACTTCGTTTGTGAAAATGAAATTAGCTTCAGAACTATTGTTGGTTGGCTCTAACATAGAACCCTCCACGTAGTTATTAATGGAAAGCGCATTTCCCTTGGCACCCTTTAATACATCAATTCCATAAGACCCTGCATTGATAATAGCATTGCTTTCCAGGGTAACGTTCATAATACTTCCTCTGTTGGCAAAAGAGATACCTTGGAAGGTACTATCGACAATTAAATTATCTTTAACCAAAACTTCAGCAAGATTATCATTGCCCTGCACTGTATTAAACCAGATAGCACCATCGTTTTGATTGTTATTATAATCCTGACTGCCACAGCGAAGTAATGTGTTTCGTGCAATGGTAATGGTTCCTTCAAAAGGTTTTGGATTAAAGTTCGTACTGATGTTGATACCAGCACCATTTACCACCGTATCATAAATCAGGTTATCCGTAATTTGTATATCCTTACCACCATATACAGCTATATTATTCGCAAGCCATTGGAGACCTACGGTATTAAATCGAATCTTTACGTTGGTATCACTATAGTCTGAGGACCATAACGCAATGGCATCATCACCAGTATTACGTACATCATTTTGCTCCACAATTGCATTGGAGGTTCCTCTTCTAAGGTTCATACCATCTGCAAAGGTATCTCTGATACGATTGCCAACCACATGTAACCCGTCCATATTATGTGTCCAGATACCTGTCTTATAATGCTGAATCCAAAGATTCTGAACGGTGAGATTTTTCATCTCATAGGTATTATAATCTGACTCGATGGCAGAAGGATCAATTGCATCTCTTCTTTGAATAGCGGTACCCTTTAATGCAAAGTCATATAAAGAAATGTTGCTGGCTTTAATAAAGAAAGCTGCGTAATCTCCTTGCAGTACGGAATGCCACATACCCGCACCACGGATTATTACATTATCTTCTGTCAGAACAATACCTCTGTTTTTATCCTGTTGATCACCCAAATCATAATCACTGGTCGGAGTATTAATATCAAAAACACCCTTTGGTATCCACACTTCCTTGCCCTGCTCCAAAGCTGCCTTGATACAATCAGATAAGGCTTTTGTATCGTCCTGTCCATCGTCTGCCACTGCACCAAAATCAGTAATAGAAAGACTATTTTCAGGCTGTTCATTTGCCTCTGCTACTTCCTCCGCATCCACTTCATCAATAATATAGTATTGTGCTGAATTGGCTGAATCCTTTTGAAGTTTAATTACAGTTCCTGCCGGGTAGGTCTGATCCAGAAGTATGCTGGTTTCATCAAAGAAATGATGCGGTTGCCCATCCGCCGGGTTATTCGTCCAGGGATAGTTTCCATACACCCAGCTGTATTTTGAGGTTAAGCTTATGCTCTGACTTTTCTTACCATCAATATACAGGTTGAGTGTTGCATCCAAACCTAAACCATCCTCACTATCCGGTATGCAATATCTTAAGGTCAAAGCATTGGCTGCCTTTGTTAATGTTATCTTAATATTCTGTCCAGTGCCCTCCAGACTAACTGCAAGTCTGCCTGCTGCTTCACTGGTTATTTCATGATATTCACGGTTTTCATCTAATATTGTTCCAGTTGTTACACAATCCTCTGCCTGATATGCAACATAAGGCACGGTTGCACCACGATAATTTAACCCAATACTATCTTTAACGATTACTCCCTTAAGTCCGTCTGCATTTGTAACTGCAATGGTATTAATACCTTTATTAAGTGTAAGTTCCTTCGTAACTCCTGCTTTCAGTTCAATTTCACCTTGGGCGATTCCATTTACATATACAGTTGCCTTTGCATTCTTACCGCTGTAATCAAACTCCACCTGATAAGTATCCTTTGAGTCCGCATTTACGGTAAATATGTTCTTTTCCTCTATTGGATACGTATTTTCAATGGTTTGCTGCTGATTAATTGCGATTGTTTCAAGGAAAAGCTTTGTATCCCCTTTTTTCAAATAGCTCTCACCAGCTTTTGTTACAAGCTGCCACTGTAGCGCTTTGTCATTGTAACCTTTTAGTTCCTTAAGCTGAATACCGTTATCAAAATATAGATACTTTTTCGCTTTTATATCCTGAACAAATACAACATTTCCATAGTATTCTAATTGATAAATACTTTCGAGGTTCTGACTCTCTAATATCAATTTATATTGATTTGCGTCAACTAATTTATTAAGTGGCACAACTTCTTCCTCCGCTTCTGCTGCAGCCGCTGTTTCATCTTTAGCCAGTTCAAACTTCCACTTTGTGGTCTCTTCCTCTGTAGACACCACACCGCACTGTGCGAAACCCGACATCCTCTGAATATTTAAATAAGGACGAAGATACTCCTTCACATCCTCATAGTAGCTGTTTAGCATGATCTCATTTTCTGTATTACCAGCCGATATCTGCCACAAGCTTCCGTCGTTGGTCTTCTGCTCTTCCGGCAGACAGCGAAGGGTTCCATTTCCTTTATTGGTCATATAATTGCCTGTTTCACGATTTTGCATGTAATATACACCGTCAACCTCGCTTACAATCAGCTTCCAGTGAGATCTGGCATCGGATTCTGAACTTTTTTTATAAATAACGGCTCCTGAAGAATTCTCATACAGATATTCTCCTTCATTTGCACTGTTGAATAAGCGAATATAGCCTTCCGGTATGGTTATTTCGGTTGCAGCAGCATCATTTTCACTTGAATAAAGAATCGGGTCCCAGTGTGGTGTACCCCAAGTTGGCTGTACCGCATTTGAGTCCTCTGCAAATCCATTCAAGCTTTCCATATGTAAATAGCAGTTGGACTTTAAAGAATCCTGAAAAATAACTGCATTTGGATAATCCTCGTTGGTATGACGTTTTAATTTCCAATAGAAGGTCTCTGATTTTTCTAATACCAGCTGTCCAGAATCTCCTTTTGCATAAAGATAAT
The DNA here is from genome assembly GCA_047606065.1 of Mobilitalea sp. Lineage (GTDB taxonomy): Bacteria > Bacillota > Clostridia > Lachnospirales > Lachnospiraceae > Mobilitalea. The sequence goes on along the minus strand of JASGEU010000202.1, from coordinate 87,818 downwards.
TGCCGCTCTCGACATTTCGAAGAGCAGTAAAACCGGAAGCTGCATCATAAAAGAATTCCCACTGTGCATTTTTGTCCGAGGGTTTTGCATTACCATAGACTGCTTTCCCATCATCCTCAATTAGATACATAAAATAATAACTATTTCGTAAGTTATAAATCCCCTCATCCATAACCAAATCACCGGATACAGCAGCAACACTTGTAGATGGTACAAAGGTCCACTTCATGCCGTTCGCCAGCGTATCCCCATCTGTTATAATGTCCTTACTTCTAACCTGTGTCTTGGAGGCAACATCTAAATAAAGTCCAAATCCTTTATAATTATCAGCTGCAGATAAGATAGTTGTGAATTTGGATAACTGAAACTTCCACACAGACATATTATCTATGGTATCTGCCAACTTTAGCGTATAGGTAGCTGTATCATATTGACTCATGGTAATATACTGTGAGGTCTTTTTATTCTTAATCGCTTTAGTACCATCCGCCTGCTGCTCTATGAACCATATATAGGTATCATCTGCTCCATCTGGATTACCATGAGTAAGAAACCCGTTATCGATTCTAAGATAGTTACCATCATCTGCATTTTGTATACAGAAACCATTTTTCGTCATACTGGTAATATCCATCTGATCCTGGCTTATGAAATCCCACTTCATATTGCCCCAGTTCAGCTGATCCCCACTGATTTTCTGAGCATAAGGTTTTCCTTCCAAAGCACTTTCAAGATGTATGGCAAACCCTGCATAATCTTTACTCGGTGACAGTAAGTTCTGTCCTTCTCCAATCTCAAACTCCCATAAGAAATTGTCTGCCTTATCGGAAAGTGGTGTACAGTTAATATTTTCTCCCCAATTACCTTCCACTGACTCATCGCCATGACCATCTAAAGTAATATAGTCATTGGTTAAAACATTTTTCAGTAACTTATAGGATGAATTTTCTTCAATAATCCATTGGAAGCTTTTATCTCCCTCCATAGGAATGCCATAGCGTAAAATGCCGTCTTCTTCGTACAGGTAGGCGCCCTGGGTATAATTATTCTTAATATAATAAATTTGATCCGAGGTATCTGCTTGTGAAACTTCAGGTATAAATTGTACGAAAAGCATAACTAATAAAGCTAGGAAAGCCCAACGAATTTTCTTATTCATATGATTTCACTTTATCCTTTCACTGAGCCGGACAGGCCCTCAACATAATATTTCTGTAAAGAAACAAAAAGTATGGAAATCGGAATTGATACCAGAACAGCACCCGCAGCAAATCTTGTGTACCAGGTCGCAATATTAGCACGGTCAAGCATAGTAAATAAACCAAGCGCAACCGTATAGCTGTCATACTTATCTCCCATAATTACTCGTGCAAAGATATAGTCGCCCCAAGGGGAAATAAAGGAAATTAACATGGTATAGATGATAACAGGTTTTGAAAGCGGAATCGTGATTCTAGTAAATACCTTCCACTTGGTTGCCCCATCTATAATAGCTGCCTCATCCAGCGCCTTTGGAATTGTATCAAAGAAGCCTTTTACAATATAGTAACCAAGTGCACTGCCGCCGGAGTAAACCATAATAAGTGCAAATAAAGATTGTGTAAGGCCCAATCCTTTTAAAATATAATAAACCGCTATCATGGACATGAAACTCGGAAACATTCCAAGGATCAGAGCAAGATTCATGAAAGGTTTTCTCCCCTTGAATCTCAAACGAGAAAGCGTAAAGGAGGTGGAAAGTACAATAATCGTTGAAATGATGCAGGAACAGGTTGCTACAAACAAGGTATTAAAAAACCATTTAGCAAAATAGAATTGGCTGGTATCCGTCATTAATACAATATAGTTCTTAAAGGTAAATTTCTTTGGCCAGAAATAGGAGGTATAGGAACCTGGCTCATCACGAAAAGAAATCATAATAACCCAAAGGATTGGAAGAATCCAAATAACCGCTAATACGGTAAGCACAATATATCCCGGATTCATCTTAATTGTCTTCATGGCAAATACCATACCCACAAAGCTAAGAATCAGAAGTCCCCAATAACCTGTTCCCAGATTCTTTACCAAAAAATCTGAAGGAAGAATCTGCGCAGCATCAATAATTTTCTTTGCAATCAGCATGGTTAATACAAAGCATAGTGCACTAATAATATAGCTGATAATTAAGCCATAAACTGTAGACTTCTTTGCTTTTATTAGCACAACAATGGTCATAATCGTTATGAATAGAAGCGGTATCCCAAGTAAGGGTACAAATAACTGCAGCTGACTTCCTACTGGTGTTCCCGTTATTGTTGTTATTTTTTGCGTTAATATGTTAAGCCCTAAAATTGTCACTTGCTCTTGTTCTGTTTTAACTGATATAAACGGTAAAAACGCACAAATGATCATCAGAACATTTGATATCGGCAGGAATTTTATGAACTTTTTGTTGATATAATTCGTCTTCATATTCATTATTGGAATCCCTCCTCGTTTTTATAAGCAGATGATCTACGATATACAATCAGTGACAATATGGCAGAAATTGCGAAAATCATAATACCTATGGTTGCAGCATAGCAGTAATCATTGCTGTTAACTGTCAGACTATACAACCAGGTAACAAGTAAATCCGTCTTACCCGCTCCTTTAAAGTAATCCAGAGAAGCAGGGCCACCACCTGTCAAGAAATAGATGGCATTAAAATTATTGGTGTTAAAGATAAAGTTTGTAATTAAATATGGCGTTGTTACGAAAAGCATATAGGGCATTGTAATTTTTAAAAATGCTTTCACAGGACCAGCCCCATCAATCTTTGCACTTTCATATAAATCACCAGGAATATTCATTAAAATACCGGTTGTGATTAGCATACTGGAGGGAATACCCACCCATAGATTTACGATAATAACTGTGACTCTTGCCCAGGCTACATTGGTTAGAAAGGGCAAACTACTTGAAATAAAGCCTAATTCTTGTAATAAAATATTTAAGGCTCCTTGTGGTTGCAGCATTACACGAATAACCAGTAAAGATACAAAAGCTGGTACTGCCATTGTGATAACGAATATGGTACGCCATACTCCTTTAAATCTGATGCCCTTCATATTAATCAGCATAGCGAGCAGCATGCCCGAAAAATAACAGGTAAAAGTAGAAAATACTGCCCAAACCATTGTCCAGCCTAAGACCGGCCAGAAGGTACGGCCAATGGTATCCTTTGATAGTAACATTATTTTAAAATTCTTAAGTCCAACCCAGTCAAACAAATGTCCTGGTGGCTGGTGTGTCTGATTATAATTGGTAAATGCCATTAGGATCATATATACCAAAGGTACAACTGTAAATATGACTAACCCGGCAATTGGAATAAATAAAAGCAGCTTATGTATTTGGGAATCAAAAAGTGCTTTCATATCATCTATGATACCCGGAACTTTCTTCCCCTGCTCTTTTAATTGCTGAGTAATATAAGCTGACTTTATACTGCTGCTCCAAACGATCAAGAAGAAGACAATAACAAACAAGGTTACCACTCCGGATAAGAGCAAGAACATGGAATTGTCTCCCTTAATGAAATCAAAAATCCCGGTTTCTTCATTAAATACTTTTGTCTGTTCCTTTGTTCCTAAAGTAATTAACCCCTGAATATTTGTAATTCCATCAAGAATGAAATATCCAATAAAGCAGATTTCAAGGAATAAATATAAAAGCCCCTTTACTATCTGTCCTCTCAAGATATTAGGTAATCCCATAATGAAAAATGATAATTTTGTAGTCAAATTACCGTTTTTAAAAATAGTTCCATATTGTAGAATACCCTGCCAAAATACCTTCCATGGGTTTACCCTGTCTTTTCCCATCTCATTACCTCCATCATGACTACTGGTGCCATCTTAAATCTGTTCTCTTTATGCATATATCTAAGCTTGGTTATGGTTTATCCAAGCTTATTATAATCATTTTTATGTATTATTTGAAGTATCTCATCTTTTATTATTCCCTTTTTTATTTCAGCTTTGTTCAGTAAACTCCTTAAGATAAATATGGGGTGAGGCATAAGCCCACCCCATATTATTATGCAGGATTTATTTTGTACTAAATTTACTCGTACTGGATGTATTTCGTGCTGAATTATTCAGCGCCGAATTATTCGGCTGCTACAGTTGCTAAAATGTTATTAACCATAGAATCAAGACCAGCCTGTAAATTATCCTTTGTAATATCTCCATTTACAACACCGGCACCAAATGCTGCTGCAGGTGTCCAGTAATCATTTAACTTAGAGGTTGTAGGGTTAGGAGTAGAGAACTGTGTCTGTAAGCTTAACGCTGCTACTTCCTTGCTGGCTGCTACTGTAGGATTATCAATTAATGCGGTTACTGTAGGAGGTGTGTTGTTAGTCTCAAAACGGATTAACTGGCATTCTTCACCGCCAAGCCACTGTGCAAGTTCCATTGCTGGCTTTGGATACTGTGTATTGGAGTTAACACCAAATGCTTTGAAATCTGCGAAGTTGCTTAACTGATAGTCTGTTCCACCAACGTTAATTGTAGGAAGCTTGGTAGCTGCATAATTGTCACCTAAAGCTGCTTTTAAAGTTTCAGCTGACCAGGTACCGGAACATAATGCGCCAAGTTTACCTTCTGACATTAAGGAACCTGCAAGACCATCTGCATCTTCAATATATTTAGGATTGTTAATAAGATCTACTAAGTACTCGCCAACTTTTAAACCAGTTGCGTCATTCCAGGAACAGTTTGTAGGATCTGTTCCGTCTGCGCCAAATAATGTTCCGCCTGCTGCATAGAAGAATGCGGACATATACCAGCTGTTATCAACATCACAGGAGAAGTTATATACATCTTTACCAAGGTCTTTTGCTAACATTGTCTCAAGAGACTTTACTTCGTCTTCTGTATACATACTGCTATTATAGTACATAAACCATGAGTTTGGAGTTACAGGAATACCATATAAGGTATCTTCCAATGTACAGGACTTAATACCTGCAGGGCTCTGTGTAGAGGTAATTTCATCAACATTAACAGTAATTGGATAGATTAAACCAGCTTCTACTAATTCTGCAATACCGCCAGTTGGGTATAAGAATACGTCAGCTGCAACAGTAGCATCTTTCTTTAATTCGTTAATTGTTTCATCCACGCCCATAATACCATATTCAAATGTAATATTATATTCTGGGTGATTTTCTGCAAATGCATCACACATTTGAACTAAAATCTCTTGCTCTTCTTCTGGAGCCCATACCTTTAATGCTACGTCCTGTACCTCAGGCGCTGCTGCTTCAGTAGGTTCATCAGTTGCCGGCTGTGTTACTTCTGGTTTGTCATTATTTGCTGGTGTCTTTTCATCATTCGCTTTACCACAAGCTGTGAAGCTCATTGTTACAAGCGCCATTGCCATTACAATACCTATTAGTTTTTTCATTTTCCTCATAAAAACTTTCCTCCTATAAAATTAATTGACGTTAACTCACAGTCTGGAGTTAATCGATTAACCGTTTACCCTTAAGAAATCCGGTTTATTTTAACCGGTTAACTAATTATAGTTTACAACAATTATGTCCATATGTCAATAGCTTAAAGTGTAATTTTTTATGCTTTTTAACGATTATTTTAATAAAGAATGGATTTTTTTGTTATCATTTTTATCTTAATTAATTTTAAATAAGTTAATCGATTTATCTAAATCTTTTGCCCTGGTTAAAAGTTGTATGGCTGCCTCTTCTAAATGGGTCACAGCATCCAATTGTTTCTCTGCAGATTCACTGACCGTTATGGAGCAAGCCGTTGTTTCTTCAGAAATAGCCGAAATACTTTCCACAGCTTCCAGTGTGGACGATCTGGCTTTTTCCATGTTTTGAACATTTGCTAAAATAGAATCCAGTTCACTAGAGAGCTTATTTATCTGCTTTTCAAGATCTCTAAAGGAGGTTGTGGTATCAGAAACAGCTTCTTCCTGCTGCTTTACAGCATTTTCTGCCTCTTTTGCAGTTTTTACAGCTTCTGTTGTACATTCTTCTATTTCTTTAATAATAATTCTTATCCTGTCCGCCGAATGCAGGGATTGATCTGCCAATTTTCTTATTTCCTCCGCAACTACTGCGAACCCAACACCATAGGCTCCTGCTCTCGCAGATTCAATTGAGGCATTTAAGGATAGCAAATTCGTCTGCTGCGCTATTTCATTAATAACATTTAATATTTGTCCGATTGATCTGGACTTTTCCTCAAGCAAACGAATGGTATCAATTACTTGCCCGGTAATCTGAGTTGTTGATTTGGATTTTTCCGTCAGTGTATTCATTGTAAGAATTCCGTCGCCAATGGTCTGAACGGCTGCCACCGAAATATTGCCGATTTCTTTACTGTTATCATTCACAAGTGTAATTTTGTGGGACAATTCATCCATTAACCCCAGGCAATCTGCAGAGTTTTGATCAAGCTGTGTCACACCAGATTCAATCTCTGTAATACTTGTTTTAATATCGGATGCTGAATTTACAAAAGTTTTTGATGAATTTGTGACCTGATCGGCAGATATATAAACCTCATCACCAATTAATTTTATCTTTTGAATCAGATTCTTCATATTGATAACCATACTGGTTATGTCCTGTGCCAAAAGCATAAATTCATCCTTTTGCTTCAGATTTATCTCAATACTTAAATCCCCTTCAGCTACCTTTTTTAACTGTTTTGCTAAATACTTGATAGTTCGGCTTACATAGCTTGCAATTACTGTTCCGATTCCTACTGCCAGAACACATGTAAATAATACGATTATAATAGTAAGTTTTTTAATACTTTCTGCTTTCTTTACAATATCTGCTTTCGGAATTAAAAAGCAGATCATAGCATCAGTTCCCTCTAGTTTTGAATAGGCAAACATATACTCTTGGTCTAAATAACTTACGTACTCTGATGTCGCGGTTATTTCACCCTTCCAAGCATTTGTATAAAATTCCTTGTCCTTAAAAACTGCTATATTGCTCTTTGCTTCTTCTAAACCTTTCTCGTTGGCAGCGGCACCACTTAACTCTTCTTTTGCATCAGCTAAAATTTCCGTACCATCCAGAGTTACAATCCCAAGAAGACTTCCTGTTCCTAAATCCAAACGATTGATCGTGTTCTTAAATGCCTTTAGGTTAACATCAGCAACAATGCATGTGTTTGAATCCTTATACTTTCTTGCAATTCTAATTCCATAAGTACTGCTGTCCGACCCAAATACATCATCAAGTGCCTTGTCAGCTCCAAAAATAAAATAGCGGCCAGGATCGGCTGCAACCTGCATTCCCTGTTCTGTTTGAATATAAGAAGAGTACATCTTTTCACCCTTAATGCCTGTGGTAGCAATGGAATCCTTCTTATCAGATAAAACATACAAATTCTCTATCAGCTCATCGGACCAGGTCTTTCTTTTCATTAGATCAAGATTTGCATTAAATAATTGTATTTCTTTTGTTGGGGATATGCTCATCAGGCCTGAATAAAAATCTCTCAAGTCAGTATCCTGATAATATACCTCAATGTCTGAGACAATGGTTTGAAAGGTGTAGGTATAATATTGATTAGTCATATCCAACGTCTCAAGTAATGCTTCTTCATAATTTTGAATTAATGCTGTAGAAGCTTTTTTATAAGATATAATACCTAATGCTACAATACAGATGACTGGTAGCATAAAGCCAATAATCAATTTGACTTGAATTCTATTAAACTTCTGCAGCCACTGACTCTTATTCTTTTTAGTGCTTTCATTTCTCTTAGTTTTCGTTAATAACTTTTTCTTTTCCAATCGTAAGCCTCCAATACATTTAACCGGTTAACTTACGCCACAAAAACATTGCCTGTCTTAATTCACCTTAAGGTCCTCTTTTTGTGCTGATTTAATATCCCACATGCCATTTGAAACACCTTCTCTTATTTCGCAATAGCACTTGTAGTTTCTCTTAAAACCAGCTCAACCGGTAAAACTACCCCTGTATCCACTTCTTTGTCATTAATTTTATTAATTAGAAGTCTTGCAACCTCAATTCCTTTTCTATAGATATCCTGCTTAATGGTAGTTAACCCCGGAAAACTATAGTTACAGATATTAAGATCATCAAAACCGATAATGGATAGATCCTTTGGTACCGTTCTGCCGATTTGGTTCATTAGCTTAATAATACCTAGTGCCATAATATCAGCTACTACAAAGGTTGCTGTAACATGGTTGTAGTTCATCAGCTTATGACCAGCCATGATTCCACCTTTAAAATTAAGATCCTCTTCTATAATCGGACACATTTCTTCGTTTAATCCGCTCTCACTGATTGCTCTTTTAAATCCCAAATATCTTCGATGATTAACTTCGGATTCCTTGGAGTTACCAGTTACCAACGCAATATTCTTATGATTTAAGGCAATTAAATGTTTTGTAGCTAAATAAGCACCCTGCTCATCATCTGTTCCGACGTTACAAAATCCATACTTGTCATAACAATAGGAATCTATTAGAACCACTGGGATGGACGTATTCCTTAAACTATTCCAAAACCCTTCATCATGCATGCCAAGTAAAGCAATTCCATCCAGCATACGTTTATGTATTAATTCCTTCACATGTGCATCTGATTTCACACAGGTAATCAAAATATCATAATCATGCATCCTGGCTTCGTATTCAATTCCACTTACAATCTCACTAAAAAAAGGATTGTCCTTTAATACCGAGCTTGGCCTGTCCATATAAAAAACCTCTGGAAGAAATATTCCAAGCAATTTCGATTTACCCATGGATAATGATCTTGCCGTCATATCCATTTGATAATTTAAATCCTTTACTGCCTTTAATACTTTTTGTCGTGTGACTTCATTTGACTTATTATCGATGTTATTCAAAACATTGGAAACTGTTGCAACTGATACACCAGCATATTTTGCTACATCCTTCATCGTGACTTTTGACATTTTATTTACACCCCATCTCTGATATATCCGAATAATTAATATCAATTTATATTCTATTATATCGACGAAACAGGATTACGTCAATGATGGCAGTGTAACAGGTTAACCGATACAGCTTTAGACCTTATTATCCAGAGGCAGTACGGTCTGTCTTAGTACCAACTCAACTGGCAGGATAACACTGCGCTTATCTTCATCTCCATTAATTCTGTGAATCAGTAAATTTCCGACTTCCATTCCTTTCTTATTAATATCCTGCCTAACGGTAGATAACCCGGGAAATGTAAACTGACAAATACTTAAATCATCAAACCCGATTAAAGAAAGGTCTCTGGGGATTGACTTACCAATTTGATGATATAATTTAATAATTCCCAGTGCTAATATATCCGCTACTGCAAATGCCGCTGTAACCTCAGGATAAAAATATAAAAGTGATTGTGCTGCAGCTACACCTCCTTTAAAATTAACATCCACATAGATGATTGGACAGGTCTCAATGGATATATGCTCCTCTTCTAACGCTCTCTTAAATCCAAGATAGCGATAGTAGTTAACATCCGACTCTTCAAACTTACCAGTAATTAAGGCAATCTTTCTGTGTTTCATTGTGATGAGATGTTTTGTAGCCAAGTAAGCTCCCATTTCGTCATCTGTTCCCACATTACAGTACTCTTTTTCATCATTTCGATAGGAGTCAATTAATACCTTTGGTATTTCGAGAGTTTTTAGCTCCTCCCAAAACTCTTGTCCAAAATTCCCGAGCACTGCAATTCCGTCCAGAGTTCTTTTTAGTACCAATTCTCTTACATTGTCTGATACACTGATACAGGTTACAACAATATCAAATCCGTTCATCCTGGCAACGTATTCAATTCCGCTGACTATCTCGCTAAAAAAAGGATTGTCTTTAAGTACTGAGCTTGGTTGTCCGACTTCATATACCTCTGGCAGGAATATTCCGATTAAATTTGATTTGCCTGTAGATAGAAATCTGGCTGTCATATCAATGGTATAATTTAAATCCTTTGCCGCTTTCATTACTTTTTTCTGTGTTGAATCTTTGGCTTTATTCTCAACATTATTCAAAATATTCGAAACTGTAGCCACCGAAACACCTGCGAGCTTTGCCACGTCTTTCATTGTCACCTTGTCAGTCACACTTTTATCCACCTTTTCTATATCAGTTTTTTATTTAATAATGAATGATAGGTCAGTGTATACATTGCATGGGACCAGGTTAACGGAAGAATCCAGACTGGCTTTCCTGTCTCTTTACTTACCTGCTCCGGCAGTAAATCAAGGCTGGTTCTGCCTTTTACTGCCCAATTGAAATAGGATAATGCTTTCTCATACTCATTGGCTTCAATATAGTAGAGAGCCAGCCACAGGGTAGTTAAAATCCATGGATTACCACCAATGTATTCATCTTCTTCATAGCGCCTGATACCACCTACTCCTTTACATGTTAATAGCTCCTCAATTCTATTTGCTGTTGCTGTCATACGAGGGTTTCTGGCATCAATTACTCCAAAAGGGATGCTAAGACCAATAAGACTAATGTCAACAACACTATCTCTGCACACTACCTTTTTCATGCCACCCTTATTATTAACCGCAACCATCATACATTCTTTATTTGCCATTTTCTCCGTAGGATAAAGTTGTGTTCGAATCCCACGGCTAAAGCATTGTCTATCCTCTTCCCAAAGTCTTGTATCAATTGATTCTTTCATTCTGCGAGCCGCTGATTCCCATAGCTCTTTATTGGATATTTCTTCTCCCAGGCACGCTGCAATTTGAACCGCAGATACAAGCCCTGCATGAACAGAAGCGGAGGAATAGGTATGAACCCCCCAGCGTTCCTCCCATAGATCTCTGCTATGCTTAGGTAATCCAGTCTCTTCATCTTGGAAGGCTACCAGGAAATCTGCACCCATCTTTACATTATCCCAAGTTTTTTTTAAGAAATCCAGATTTTCTGTACGGCAATAATGTTTCCAGATTCCATAGATTAGTGCCCCTGTTTCATCAATTTGCAATCCCCAGGCAGGTGCCAGATTACCATCCATACTATATCTTTGAAACCAGCTCCCATCCTCTTCCTGTGTGTCCGCCGCAAATTGATAGAATTGTTCAACCTCCTTATGCAATCCGCACTGGTCCAGTGCATCTGCAATAAATGCTGCATCCCTTCCCCAGCAATAGGCATAGCGTCCGCACATTTGCATTTCTTCATCCATCTCCGGAGCTGCCATTAAGCCTCCTTTGGAGGAATCATACATTAAACGAAATACCAATAAACTTCTCTCATAAAGATCGTTATATTCCTGATTTGCTGACTTAGCCTCGTTACAAGAGGTCAAATACTTAATCCAGAACTGCTTCGTTTCCTCTTGCATATTCTTACTATTCAAATTCCTGGCTTTTGAAACTAACTTTTTTATTTCCTTATACCCTGCTGCAAACGATATCTGAATTGTGATTTCTGCTTCTTCCCCTGTCTTTAATAATCCTAAATTCCAGGTAAGTGCTCCATCCCGTACCATGAGCACGCTTTCTGCATTATCCAGCATGCCGCTTTGAATACTCGCCTTTGGATCTCCACCTAATTGAAAACTTTCAATAGCCAAGTCAGAGGATATGGACATATACTGATTCCTTTGATAATGAATGAGTGCTTCTCTCTCTAAATCTATAAGGCTTCCTGTAAAATTCTCTTTGGAAGTTGTACTGGAGGAATATAGCAACCATCTTAAATTTCTGTCCTCATTACTTAAATTCTTGATGGTATATCTGCGAAGCATAATATCCTGCTCCATTAAACAAAAATCAGATTGTATGATTTTAATGCTCGTTTGCTCATGGGTAAATTGTGTAATCAATATGTTCGTCTTATTCTCATATCTTTGTTCTATATTAAAATTGTTATTTCCAAGAAAAACAGAATTATCATTGTCTAGTCGAAATCCTACCTCAAATTGATCAACCTGCTGCATATGATCAATATTAGGCCAGAAAAGTCGTAGTAGTTCTCCTTCACTTGATATACAGCCAAGCATTCTGGAATTACCTATGATTGCGTCATTCAAATATGATTTTGCCATTCTATCCTCCGTTTTTACATCACATTTAGTTCTACTTCCTTTGGTATCTCGATACTAACTCCTCTGGAATCAATTAGATACTCCTTATTATAGATTTGAACGGATAGGTTTCCTTCTTTTTTCAACCGAAAACTTGCTGTTTCTTTTGTTACCTCTATCTGAACATCCAATCCTTGATAGGTTAATGTGAAGGAATAAGAATTCCAATCCGTCGGAATACTTGGGCAGAAACTTAATTGATCTCCATCTGATCTCATACCACCGAAGCCATATACAATATTCATCCAAGCTGCAGCAATGGAGGTCATGTGTAATCCTTCTCCTGAGTTTCGATTATAATTATCTAAATCAAGTCTTGTTGCAAATTGAAAGAAGCGATATGCCTCTTCACTTTTTCCTATTTCTGCAGCAATTATGGAATGAACCGAAGGTGATAAGGAAGATTCATGAATACATCTTGGTTCGTAATAGTCGTAATTAACTCTTTTTATTTCCTTAGAAAAATCATTACTGTACATGAATAACATCATTAAAACATCTGCCTGCTTAATCATATCAGTTCGATAAATACGATCGTAGGACCAATGGTGATAGAGAGGAAACTCCTCTACAGGAATTGAGTCCAAATCGATGTGCGGCAGTAAGAAGAACCCATCATGTTGTTCAAAGAGGCCATTCTCTGCTACCGGAAGATACATATGATCAGAAATCTCTCGAATTCTATCCAGCTCCTCCTGCGTAAAATTCAGCTCCTTCAGCAGAAGTTGAAGTTCCTGGTTTGCCAATTCCTTCATTTCATTAACTACATCAAGAGTAAACTCCATTGCTTTTTTTGCAAGGTAGTTTGTAAAGCAGTTGTTATTCACCATCATATGGAATTCATCAACACCCATTACCCCATAATAACCATATTCATCTGTGACAGGGTTACGTTGAACTCTGCTCTTATAAAAGCGGCTGATTTCAAGCAGCATCTCTATTCCTTTGGAATAGAGGAACTCCTTATCTCTGCAAATCTTTTCATAATTATAGATACCAAAAGCTATCGCTCCACTTACGTGAATTTGTAAACTTGAATGCTGCCAAGCACCACAGGTTTCAATTCCATCAATGGTAGAAATCGGGTAGCAAGCTCCCTCACAGTCTAATTCTTTGGCTCTTTCTCTTGCTTCCTCCAATAAATTATAGCGATAGGTGAGGAGATTCCTTGCAGCCTTAGGATTATTAAATATGTAAAATTGCAAACAGTACGCTTCGGTATCCCAGAAAGCCTTCCCTCCATAAGCTTCTCCCGACAAACCCTTCGCACCAATATTCAGGCTTGGATCAGAGCCACGGTAGGTTTGGTGCAGCTGGAAGATACAAAAACGTATTCCTTGCTGATTTTCAGGGTCACCCTCTATTACAATGTCTGAAGTGTTCCAGATATTATTCCAATACTCACAATTCTCATTATAGATCTGGTCAAAATCTATCTCTTTATATTGTTTTGCAATATTCTTTCCAAGTTCCCAAATTGCTTTCGGATCTTCTTTCTTCTTTGCTGCATAATGAACTGCCATCTTATCAAAAGTAACACTATTCTCTTGCTTGAGATCAAAAGTAATTTCCGTGCCAAGAAAACGCTCTCCTTCCAACTGCTCCTGACGATAATCACAAGAAACCTCAAAACGATAACCAGAGTAAAGTCTTAGTTTACTTCTTTTCGTCTCACCTAATATAGAATGAAGCTTTTCCTCATGCTCATACTGGACAACATCCCAGTTACTGTCTGAGTAATATGGAATATGCGCATTGAAGTCCAATCCAGTAACCACTTTAATTTCACCTTCAAAGTTTACTGCTTCAAAAACGATTCTCTGTCCTCCAATATGATTGATCTTCATACTTAACAATCGTTCAAAGGTTAGCTTTAGCTTCTTTCCGGTGCTGGTCGTCCATAAGAAACTTCTTTGCAGCTTGCCATTTCTAAAATCAAGACTTCTAAAGTAGTCAGAATAATTACTCTTAGCAATATCTAAAGTTTCCCCATCTATACTAATTCGAGTATAAAGCCAATCCACTGTATTGGTCATATCTCTTGATATATCAACAAACCCTTTATATCTGGCAGGATGATAAATTGGTGTCTCTTCATAAAAGCCATTGAAATAACTACCTACGTTTTTATCTAAGCTATATCCTTCTTCAAAATAACCACGTATTCCCATATATTCATTCCCCAAGGAAAATACCGATTCACTTACTTCCCCGTACTCCGGGTCAAAGCCCTCCTCCGATATAGACCAAGGGTCCACTAAATAATATTTGTCCGCAAACTTGCCCATCCAACTACCTCCACTAGTCATTGTATTTAATCGATTAACCTTTGCTCTATACAAAATCCTGCATAGTGATCTGCAGGTCTTTTATTCATAAATCAATATTTACTTATCTAGAGCCGGTTAAATCAGAATTATAAAGCAACTTAAAATATCAACCCTTTTTGTATATTTTAAATTTAAAATTATTTAACAGGGTTGAACCGCTTTGTTTCTATAAACTTGCACGTTAAACTATTTCATTAACGTTAATCGATTAACCTTATTATATACTATTTTTAACTCTTGTCAAGTTCTTCTTGTGTTTTCTTTTCTACTTCTGGTGTAAAGTGCTACTTTTTTTCTGATCAAATAACGCAAAAAACCCCGCTGAATAAGCGGGGTTCCCTTTATGTGAACTTATGCTAATGCGGTATTGACTTGTAATATTATACCCTTATAAATGCTTACTGTCGGCTCCTTGTACGAACTTATGCCCTTATACGTTCCTGGCACTTTTATTATAGGTATAATCGATGTCCTTTGCCTCAACCTCGGCATATTTACCTTCTCCGAGATATAATCACTGGTATCACTATCGGTGTAATAATGGTCATTAATATTTTGCTATAATTCATGAGCTCACCTGCAACCTTTCTAAATCATCGATCCGGTTATTAGCCACCTTAATTTTCTCCTCCTGGAGTGTGCAACGCTCTTCCAAACGGTAAGTACGCTCAACAAGTCCGTTATGCTTATCGACCTTCTTTTCCAACTGCTCCAATCTATAAGTGGTTAGCCTGCTCGATACAATAATACCAGTAAGAGATCCAAGACCACTACCGGCCAGTGTGATAAGTGCAATTAGTACTCCTTCTCCCATTCATGGTAAACCAGCCTTTCGTGTAAAATAAAAAGGAGCCCTAAGGTCCCTGATTTAAATGTTATTTAGTAAATTTTTTGATCTTTTTAATATGTCATCTGACAAATCTAAATTAAAGTTGAATACACTCTCCCAGTTTCCACCTAAAGCATAGCTTAGCTTTAACTTGTTATTTCTTATCTGATTAATTAGCTAATATCTGTTCATCAGATAATCCCTTTTCGTAAATTTTACAGGAGTTAATTGTAACTCCACTGAATCTGAACTTTGTAAAATCACCTGTATCTTGACATCCTAACAATAGGTTCCCTAAATACTGTATCTCCTCATCATTGATATCTGTCTTCTTTTCACCGTTAACAAAGGTTGAATAGATTGTTCCCACTTTTCTAATAACAATATGAGCTCTTGAAATTCCTGTCAAATCATAATCAACTGAATAATTGTTCCCAATAACAACATTTACACCATTGTCGTATACTGTACTTTTCCTTATTAATAATCCATGATAGTTTGGATATAATTCAGAAAAACATGAACAATAAATTCCATCACCACCCGTGATTGCCAGATAAAAGTCTATATCTACTGTAAATTCACCCTTTGGATTTTGGTATAATTTGATTCCTGTATCAACATATGAATCTATTCCATTTCCTACAAAGAACATAGGAAGATTATATTGCAACGTCCCAAAGTCTGTATGCATCATTTGATTCATAATTTCATTAACTTGGCCATCAGATAAAGCCTTATTATAGAAAGTTACATTTTTCATCGTTACTTTACTAAATCTGAACTTATTAAACTCACTGTCATCTTGGCATGCAATTAGCAAATTTCCTAAGTATTGATCTGCATGAGCTACAATCTCCGGCTTCTTTTCACCATTGACAAAAATATCATAAACATCTCCCACTTTTCTAATAACTAGGAAATTTTCTGATCTACCTTCATCATAAGGAAATTCAACCGTATAATTATCACCTACTGTAATTCTAAGCTCATGCTTACCCGGGACCTTTGTAACAAGCAATCCCCTATATGGAGAACCTTCTGAAAAGCAAGATAGATATGCAGTGTACCCAGCAGGAATATCGGTCATTGCCCTAAATATTAAGGTCCACTCCCTATCCTGGTTTCTATAAAGCTTAACGTTAGTATCTATATAATCATCAATTCCATCAGCAAGGTATAATGATGCCAAATTATATATCACATCACCATAATAAGTATCAGGAGATGCCAGGAGATTTTTCATTTGCAAATCCACATAAGGTATTCTGTTTTTAAAGAACGCCATAATCGACTCAATTGTCCTGACCATGACCGAAGTCCCTGGCCATAAATCTTTATCATCATTATATAACCTTTGAGGAATACGATAAATAAAACTTGAGTAATACTTGATAATGTTTCCTCTTGTTAAAATATCCTGGCGTAACTCAAAATATCTAAGGGCTAGTTCATTCCCAAAATTACGAACTATTTTCTCCCATAAGAGGCTTGTATTACATTCATATTGATCAGGGCACACAACATATGGAGAAATAGGTGTTATGCCGTCAAATGAAGTTCCCATTCCACTATCTAGATCGTACAATGAAGGAGACCAGACTAATCCATCATAAGTAACCATAAGCATGTTTTTACCCAAGTTATCAATTAACCCAAATAAGTGAGCAAAAGCATAATAATTTAAGCAACAACTTAGGTTTAGATATTGACCTATGTTTGTTTTAAAGTCATTATCTGATGAATCTTTGACAAAGGAAATCATTCGGTTAAATTTTGTATAAGTTGCTGAATTATCCGCACCAAATTCAACTGACCATGTAATATTGTCCGCTAACTCCCTAAAAGCACCTGCTGCATATTGTTCCTCTGCACACATGATAATATGATTAGCATTATCACTTGTCATTCCAAACATCCATCCATCTTTAGGGATGTTAAGAGTATACAATCCATAAAACTCACCGTTGACATGAACTGCAACTGGAAATCCGTCAACCATGCCAGCGTTAGGTGAATCCTTAAACAATTCGTATTTCTTTTGCATCAATGCAGCAAGGTTAGCCGTTACCACATTACTTGACTGTGTTGGATCAATATAGTTTGCCTTCAAAGTATATTTACTTTGTTCACCCCATTTGATATCCAACTTCTTTTTAGATGAATATGTATTATTTGTATAAAATGTAATGTTAAAGTTTTTCTTCGGGTATGATAAAGAGGAAGTACCTTGAGGTTTAATCTTAACAAATGCTGATAATTTTTTACTCTCATCAACATACTCAAAAAATCCTTTACGCTCATCTTCTTTTCCACCCCAAATATTGAAGTCATCCACATCAAAAAATACCTTCGGTAATCCTTGTATCTTAGCCATTATGTCACTATTATCTACATCAGATAAAAACTTGTCAATTTCTATGAGTCTGCTTTCAAGTGCATTAAATGAATCTGATGATTGAACGTCCTCCATATTTACAGCCGCTTGATCAACATACAATGTAAATGATTGTGATCTAATGTCACCATCCGCCCATTTTATATATATTTCAGCTGTTATAGTCCCCGGAACTTCCAATGCCTCCTCCGGTAAATGAGCAACCAATGTATTAGACATAACGTTGGTACATTCATACCCAAATATCGTTTTATCCTTTTTAGTGCCCTGTATTCTAACATCTGTGTAATTAAATGGAATAATGTATGGGACTGTTTCTGTTGAAAATAACTCAACGTTAAAGTACATACTTTTTGTATTATACTGCTTCACATGAATGGGTTCATTACGCGCTGGTCCTGTCATTTGAAGCTTTAAAGGTATAAACATTTCACCTGCCAATTTGCCCCTCCTTTATTTCTTTTAAAATTCTATACTTCTCCTCGTCAGTTAATTTACCATAAGAGTTTAATACATCATGTGAATCCTCACCCTTATCCACTCTAATCTTAGCTGCTTTCGAAATGATTTTTAATTCCATATCTGTCATTCCTAACCTCCTATAATCTGTGCTATGAGCAACGTAATGTCGTCTATCTGGTTTTGCTCCAATGAAGGGGATGTATTCTTTATAACCTTACCATCTTGATCATAAAAATATCCATTGTTGTAGGAATTACCAATACTTATCGGCAGAAACGTTGATTCAATAGCAAAAGCATCTTCACCATAAGTTTCCCTTGAAATCCTATTTGCAACATCATAGTTGTCACACACAACCAAGTTAACAACCACGTTTATATCTTTCCCCTCTACATGTTCTTTCCTAATGAGACTAAAAATCTGATTGCACCACATATATTCACCTCCTATTGCTGTGGCCATCTTACAAGTACAATACCAGCTGCGCCATTTGCAGTACCTTGACCACTGCTAATGCCACCCATACCTGTGTTAGCACCTGTGACTCCATTGGAAGCATACAGTGTGTTTCCTGCCTCACCAAATGCCCTTGTTGTACTCCCTTGCCCAGCACCACCCGAAACATAGTATACAGTCTGACCATTTCCACCATCTGTTCCAAAATCACCTATTCCATAATTATACGTATATTGATCTTGACCACCATAAGTTCTATACAAGTTAAATAGCTGACCTGCACCACCACCAGATCCTCCTGCACCACCTATACCATGATTATTTCCCGCATAGTTAAATTTATATCCTCCTTTTCCCCCTAGTACAGAGTAAGACCCAAAACTTGAAGCACCTCCGTCGCTTCCATTAGTCGCGGAATCAGCACTCGGAGCTGTTCCTACTGAATAAAGTCCACCAGATCCTACACCACCTTGTACTTGGAAGTATAGGCCAGCTGTACCTCCTGTACCTACAATAACTGGAATTTGTTGGCCTGGTGTTACACTAACATTTTTAATTGTCTTAGTATAACCACAGCCCCCAGAACCGCCTCCATAGATTACACCTCTATATTCAGCTCCTTCTCCCCAATAAAAATAACAATGGCTTCCTCCTGGTCCTCCACCACCGCCTACAAGAAATACATCAATTCGTTTAATACCAGTTGGTACTGTCCATATTTGTGAAGCTGTAAAAGCTATTTGGTTGGGCCTTATTCTTGGTCTTTGATTTGTTCTGTTTATTATTGGCATAATATCTCCTTAAGCCGTAATGAGGAACTTAACAGGTATATCAATCAATGGCTTTTCACCAAATGATTTTATCACCACCGAATTCACCCCTTGGCTAGTAACTTTTAACATTCCCCAGGCAGCACTTTCATATTGTGCTTGAGTAATAGAGTCATTATAATCAAAAAAAATCGTATTTGATGCAGTAGCACCACTTACTGTAAGAGTTTGCTGATAGGGTGCAGTAGTTGTCCACCCAGAAGCTAGCAAAGTAGCAGTAATGACTGTTCCTAAATTAGACCATCCACCTGTTCCATTATCTGTATTTTTTAAAAATTGCCCTGTAGTTCCTCCCGAAGGTAAGTGCTTATACCCTGATGTAGTCGGATGAGTGTACACACTCTCTCCAATCAAATATTCTACTTCTGATTTTCCATAATATAATCCATTATGATTATGATTATTAAACTCTGTAGTAATATTATTAATATCAAGAGCTGCAAAAGTATCACCTACCTGTGAATATACTGTAACGTCTACAAATGAAAAAGTTCCATCCCCATTGTCTACCATTTGATATTTTCTATTACCGGTAAAAACATCGTTTTTGTAATTGTTTTTCATCTCTTATATCACCCCCCATCTCTTCGTTCCCAGCTTGAATGATAAACTTTGACGCCCTCTTTTTTCACCTGTTAAATTGTTGTAAATGTTAAGAATAGCAGTTTCAATTCTGTTTAACTCGGTGAAAGTAATAAAAGTTCCGTAATCACTAAATGTCCTTGTTGCCCCTATGTTGGGCTTATAAGTATTTGTTGCAATTCTTTCAAGGTTGAGCTCCAACTTATTTATCATATCAGCATAAGGCAGCCCTGAATACGTTGCATCACTTCCCATATCATCTGTGGAATATGACATATACAGCTCTAATGACAAGGTTTTGAGATGTGCTAAATTATTTTTAATCCGATTATAATCGTCAATATTGATGTAGTCATCTTTTGTCCAATTAGTTTTTGGTGTACTATACATCTACTTCCCTCCTTGCCTTTATCTTACCTTTTAATGCACCATTAAAATCAATTGTATGCTCATATATTCTACATAATAAATTGCTTATGAAGTCATTCTCCATATTGATAATATCATTTACTTGTAGTGATGGGTCACCTCTATAGCTTATTTCGTATTCCCTATCACTTGCATAGTAATCTGAAAGCCACTCAAGCAGGTTATTGGCATTTGTATCATTATCTACTAATGGATTTGTGTAAATCTTGGATCTTCCATTTTGATTAATGTATTTTTGAAAAGTGGACTTTGTAGAATCAAGTTCAAATCCTGTGAGTGTAATGGCAACATTTACATCAGTTGCAGGCAATCCACTTACCTGAACTACACAGTAATATGATCCAGATTCAATAATTGTTGAAGTATATAAATCACTTGTAACGGATATATCATAGCAAGGGTTTGACCACTGCATGGTAACTGTATTGTTTGAACTCTTTAATGTATATGTTGTCTTGGCTATTTGTTTAGCTGCTGTGCTTGGATTCTTGTAGTAGTAAAGTTTAACAACATTTACATCACGTATCTTTTCCAGCTGTGATCCAACTGGAGTCGAGGTCATATCTCTTGTCCCTAGGTCGTATTGGTTTTCGTCTGTAGGTATCTGACCTATCACGATCCTCGCCTCATTATCAATTAATAAAGCACATAAAGAACAGTTAGCTATTAATTGTAAAGCCTCCTTATGTTTTATACATGGTACTGGATTATGTACAATTATACTTGATAAGGATGAATCTATTACGTATTGGTCTATTGTAAGACCGATGTCTTCAAAGATTAATACTGCTAAATCATATAGTGAAATTCCACTGTCATAATATTTGCCTTTGTAATATGTATTATCATAAAGATCAAGGGGATCAGTAGCGCTAAACTTAGCTACCGTATTATCAGCACTCCAGCTCTTTAATTTAAGTGTTGTATATTTAATCCATTCAATAGTTCCATTGTCTAACTCATATCCATATTGCACCTCAAAATTCTGTCCTATTTCAAAGAAGTTTAATGTACTTTCTGTATTATCGATGTTATATTCCTTAGCTGAATTATCAACGGTTACTGTAAAGTCAATTTGAGGTACAGTTTCAGAAACTTCAGAAACGTGATATTTAAGAGTCGATGACTTAATAATTTCATTCCCCAAAAGAATACCTACTCCAAAGACTAGTTGTGCCACTCTAAACCTCATGTTGTTATTTTTCATGCTTGTAGGGACTATTTTAAAGTATTCAGCCCCCTCAAATACATTGTTTGTGGAATAAAGTCTGTTACTATTACTTGAAACAGTAAACGTTTCATTATTTGTTTGAATATAAAAAGATGTTGGAAATGTATCGCCAAAGTCAATAGTTAACCCTTTAACGTCTACATAGTCAACACCTGTAAATTTTATCATAATCGATTGTTCACCTTGTGAAAGTAATCCATTTGATATAAATCCACTTTGGATTCCATATGGAGCTACTCTCGGTGGAAAAACCATTCCTCCGTCTGCCTTAACAAAGTCCTGTTCAAATGTAGCATACCTTGTTATGGTTTTTTTTGAATTGAAGATATCATTTATAGATGCCAAATAAAGAGCATTCTCCCTGTTATCTACATAGGATTGCTGTTGTCCCTGTTGGTTAATAACTCCAATGTTGACAGACAAATATGAACGATTACGGAGTGTTCTCTTCATGCTCTCCTTATACTCATCACTTGTACTATGCATTAGGATACCACCCCGCAATCTACAATATTACATTTACACATTAGGTATCTTTTTGGCATTCCATTACTTCCTATACTTGTTGGATCAGGTGATGCCGTTCTATTTCCTGGGTACATTAATAACGTCGCCATTCTGTTATGGACCATATCAGGAAATGTAACCAATAATTTAAATTTCTCACATTCTATTAGAAATTCGGACCATGTCTCCGCATCCAGTGAATACCACTGGAGAGAGTCAATTTTGTATTGTTCACGACCTACTTTTTGGCCAACAAATTCCATGTTAGCATTTCTACCAGCATCAACGCATGTCGCTACTTCAAATGTTAACCCTTTATCAGGGGAGGGAAATTTCTTTCCGTTTATAGTTATCATATTTCCATTCGCCATTGTACTCACCTCCTATGATATTAAGTGCTTAAAGCAAATCCTGCTCTACCTTGTTCATTATCAATAAGCATCTTTAATTCTCTGCCCTCGATAGTTGACTCAAGTTTTAGCCCAAGAACTGCATCGTATAAATTCCCCAATTGTCTAACTATTAACTGTAATAATTCAGCTGATGCTCCTCCGTCTGATACCATCTTTGCTGCCTGTAAAGCCATTTGTAACAGCTTGCCTTCAGGAGCAACAATTTCACCTTGTGTCCTATTATCACCAATCATTGCTAATTGAGGGGTATTGGCTTTAACGTATCCACCCTCTGCCAACTTAGGAATGCTAATTGTACTAAGGCTAGGAAGATTGAATCCGAATGTTTTTCCTCCAATTGCAGGAACCCAATCCGGAATATCGAAACTTAGTCCGTTCATTGCTGATATAACTTTATTTATGCCTTTTATAACACCGTTTGCCATAGACTCTATTCCGCCCAAGATACTATTAATTACACCTTTGATACTAGTCCATATACTACTAAATATATCGATGACAGTTGTCTTAAGCCCTGTCCAGATTTCATCCCATTTCTTCTTTATATTATCAAGCGCTGTTGACAACCCATCTTTAATAGCGGTAAACTTTGAGGTTATTCCATCTTTAATGTTATCCCATATCTCAACGATCTTATCCTTTATCTTCTTAAATACTTCTATAAAGAAATCTTTTATTTTAGTAAATATTTCAACCGCTTTTGCGCTTATCTCATCCCAATTTTTATATAGCAAAACTCCGATAGCTATTAACGCCACTATAGCAGCGATTACCAACGTTATAGGAGATGTTAAGACAGCGAGTGCTGCATTAAACGCCCATGTTGCTACTGTTGCGGCAGTTGTTGCCACTGTACTAGCGATAGTAACTGCAGTGTCTGCTACTTTTACCGCGGTTGTTGCTATCCATTGCGCTGCCTGTGTAATTAATGCAGCTGTTCCAGATGCAAGGCTGACAACAAAGTCTTTAGCATACATTGCTGTAAGTATGACCGTTTGCGCTTTGTCAGCTATCTTTGCAGCGGTGTTTGATGCGAAAGCCGCAGCATTTGCAAATATTGCCGTTGTTGCTGTAGCCAGCGGCGCCAATAATGAACCAAGAGCAGTTACAACCCCTCCGCTTTGCTGTATAAAGGACAACAATTTAACAACTTCCCACGCTGCAAAAAAACCTGCTATAATACCCGTTATAGTCAATACAGTGCCTTGATTATCACTTATCCATGTTGCAAACTCACCAAGCTTTGTTAAAGCACCTGCAATTGTATCAGCTATAACACCAGCAATATCAGTAAATAGAGTTGTTATTGTCCCTAATGCTTCTGAAAATGGAGGAGCTAAATTTTCGATTATCCATGCCACAAAAGGTGCTAATGTTTCCTCCCATATCTTTGCTGCCGCTAATATCACTGCTCCCGCAAAATCCTCAAAAGCCGTAATTAATGGTGTAATATGGTCAGACATTAGTTTAGCAAAGGCATCAGCCATCGACTGTAACGCTGGTGCTAAGTATGTATTATAGGCATCTAACGTTGCGGTAAATATTGTATTAAATCCAGAACTGAAAGCATCTATAGCAGGTTTTATATAGGTGTCATAGGTGGTATAAATATGGCTGAATGCTGTATCACATGTTGTTTTTATACTCTCTACTACTGTAGCGATCGGAGCAAGCGTCCCCTCAATAGCTGTCTTAATCGACTCTTTATTATCCGTAATGGGTTTTGCAATTGCACTAATTAAATCTGAACCAAATTTTGCACCGATATCAATAGCAGTTAAAAACCCATTACCGAAAATTGTTACTAAGTCTGTTGTGATGCTTATGGCATCGGAGCCAGTCAAGACACCACTTATCTCTGCAAGCATCGTACCAACATTAGTTAATACCTTGTTTAACTTTGTGCCTGAATTGAATATGCTGATAATCTTATCCGTAATAGTTTGACCATTTGTATTAAGGTAATTCTTAATTCCAGTGATAATATTGGAAGCTATATTTGTACCTATTGCAACGACTGCTCCTACATTAGTACCTACAGCCTCTGAAAAACTCGTTATAAAAGATGTAGCTGCAGTTCCCAGGTCAGCATCTGTGATAATCCCCTGCAAAGCGGTGCCAATTGAATCTAGTCCTGTTGTTATTCCGCTGAAATCTGCGTATGCCGTAGAAGCTAAGAATCCTGTTTTAAAAGACTCACCTATGTCAATGCATAGCTGTTTCACCTTTCCTAAGGACGTTGCCATAGTATCAATTTGCTTTACTGCATCAGAAGTTGTATCTGTAGGCACCACCGAAGAGGCAGTGGGACTGGAACCCGATGAACTACCGGATTCACTATCTTGATTAACTATATTTAACTCATCTATTCCTAAAGTATTAGTAGCTTTCGCTGCCTTTTTTGCTGCGTCCGTTATGCCATCGAGTCCATCCTTAGCTGTTCCAGCATCTACAGCAACCTGTGCAACGCTTCCTGTTTTTTGTTTTTTTCCTGCAAGCAGATCCGTAAATGCCTTAAACTTATCAGCTGCTACTTGCAATTTTGATATAAAAGCATTTACAACTTGTATCACAGGCTTAAAAACGTTAATCAATCCTTGTCCAATTGTTGCTTTTAGACTATCAAATCTTAGACTCAATATTCTTACCTGGTTAGCCCAACTATCCGAAGTTTTAGCAAAATCGCCACTTGCTAATGTAAGTTGTTTTTGCACGAAGACATATCGTAAGGCAACTTTTTCAGCTTCGGACATTTTAGCAGCAGTTTTCCCAAACCCATTGGCTAGAGCAAACTGGTCCAGTGCTGTTTGTGTCATTACTACACCAAGGTCTTTTAATGATTCTGTCTCACCAGTAAATACCGACTTAAGTTTAGTAAATGCCTCATCTTGGGATATGTTATAAAAAGATGCCATATCACCGGACAGGCCCGTAAGAGCTGTACTCATATCGTACGAAGCAGCTTCGTTAAACCCAAAAGCTTTGGCCATTACTCCGAAAGTACCTGTATATTTTTTTGCCATTGTCTCGGACAGACCAAAGCTATCAGTAGCATTTCTAGCAAACTTGTTAACTTTCTCACTCATGGTTGTAAAGGTACTATCTACAACGTTTTGTACCTCTGCTAGATCTGATCCCAACGAAATACACTGGGCACTAAAGTCGACAAGCTTTTTCACATCCAATGCACTGGCAAGCGCGGCACCCGCTTTACTAGCGAGGCCGCCTATACCTTTCATCTGCTTGTCAAATCCTTTTTTATTTACAACCAGGTCCAGACTTATTTGCCCTACACTTGTAGCCATTATAATTCACCTACCTTTATGGTTAAAGGTCATCGGCACATAATGGCACTACTTGACGTCTATCTTAATAATAATTTCAAATTCTCTTTTACAATTTCGCCCCTTACACCGTGTATAAATACCTTTTGCAGAACTATCTTTTTCATCATATACTATAGGCATTTCATATCCACAATAAGGACATTTCACTTTCTTTTTTGAAATATTGCTCACCTACTTTGCCATAGATTCAAACATCTTTTCAAACCCAAGCATTGCCTGTTCGAAGGCCTGTTTATCCATATTTTGTGCAGACCTGCTTCGCCATTCACTCTGGATTCGCTTCTGCTCCCTCGTAAACCGTTTAATAACATCTTTATCTTTCTCTGCCCGGATACTGACCAACCGCCCAAGCGGCGTTTCGGCGCTAAGACCACTTATCAAAGCCTTAAACTCATCCCATTTCATAGTCTTAAATGTATCAGAATAAATCCTAATTCCATACTGCGTCTGAAAGCTAGACACGATTAAATCCCAGTCCTCAAACAGATCATAGTACGGATCAGCTACTCCCCCTGGTTACTTTCTCCTGTAACAAGTGAGATAGCGGTCATAACAACTGCCTGAAAATCATTAAACTGGAGCTTAAGCTTATCAATCTTCATTCTATCTTCTTTAGAAAAGATCAGCTCATACATAGCAATCAAGTCTTTTGGTGCCATATTATTACCATCACCAATTAACTGCATCAGTTTAAGCATAGTTGGAGCATCTGCATTTACTTCACAAGATATATTTTTTATTTTTAACTTTGGATTTTCATCAAAGTTTAACTTCTCTGTAATATCCACTATTTTGCCCATATTATCTCCTTTACAATAAAGAGAGTAGGCTTTGCCTACTCTCTTTCTCACTTAATTATTAATCTGCTGGTGTAAAAGTCGGTTTACCCTTACATATAATTTCAAATTCCAAGCCATCGAGAGCTGTGGAATCTCCACCTCCCGGAACGGATACATTTACAACGCAGTTAAATACTATCTTTGCTCCTGAAGGCAACTCCCATTCAAATTTGGTAACAACATCATTTCCTGACTTCCATGCTAACCCTGCTACGTAGTCATTACCTGGATCACCATATGTTCTTTTTCCGCTGAAGCTAAATGAGAGCTTTTTCGATGTCATCATTGCATCTCCCCAGCCTTCCGCTTCCATTGGATTCCATTCCTCTACGCCACCTTCGATAGAAGGGGCAAAATTTTCAAGATTTGCAATTATAACCATCATAGCTTCCGTACTTAATGGTCCATCAATACCTATCTTAAACTTATTGTTATATACCGGATATGTTTTAGTTGATTCTGGCATATCTTAACCCTACCTTTCATAATAAATAATAACTTCAATGACACGTTCATAAACTCTGCTTTCACCCATATCTACGTCTACCGGTTCCTCCTGCAGCATTTGTATATAGATGATTTTTTTGTCATTAATCGTAATGTTCTGTACTTTCTTAAGCAGTTCATAAAGCTCATAGGCTGCTTTTTCTGTTTCTCTTGCACTCTTAGTCCAATGAACTAATAATGATATAGGCTTAACACCATATGTACCACTGCCTCCTAGGCTTACCGTTGGTTCCCTGGATTTTTTTAACTGATATACCCCAATAGATTTATCTTGCTTATTATCCAGTTTTCCCAAATACACATGATCATCATTGGTAACTCCAAAGTTGGAAATAAAGTCTCTTATATCTTCTAAAAAAAGTATCCGTCATACACCTCCTGCTCTTCTGTAAAACTCTTTGTATGCCTTAATGCAGAAATTCTTCTTGGATCCATCAATCCATTCCTCAAACCATTTCCCTTTCGCATTTGGATTTTCATCCGTTTTAAAATTGTACTCAGGGTGGTAGTAGAGCCGACGTGAATAGGGCGTAGAAGACACTAGACTTGCATTACCCTTAGAGCTTTCAGAGTAATCAACAAAGGTACTCTCATTTTGTAATGTACCCGTATCCCTTGGTATTACTTGTACCTGGACCACCTCTGTATGTAATGCCTCCGCTGTTTGCTCAAGAGCTATAATCTGTGCTCTAGTAAGCTTCTCTATTTTTTGTGTATTGATTTTTACCTTTGAATTAGCTTTCATTATGTCAGCTCCAATTTACAATGGTTAACTGATCCATCAGGATTTCTTGCTTTAGTGCCTCTAAAGATTATTCGTTCTACCCCATATACAATTGCGGTCCCTCCGCTTAATGTTGGTAAGTTCGGAGCAATATCTCCCGGAAATAAAGCAATACCAGTTAACTGTATTAGTATTTTTTCTGGTGTTAGGACTGTTTTAGCCGTGTCCTGATAACTACACTTTTCATATATCAGCACTGGCTCATGAGGCTCTCCATACTTGTTTACTCCTTCCGGAGTAATTGCTACAGTGATATCAGTCTTACAAAACCTCTTATCAACTAAACATGGATACTTCACTACCTCACCCCCATGCTCGGCCGGCATAAGCCAGTCTGATTTAGCTTCTGGTATGTACTGCCCTTAATAGCCACTCCACTCTGCACCTTTAAACTCCAGCTTGTTTCGAAGGACATACTTATACCATTAATCCCATACTGTTTCAGTACGCTTTCAATATAATCAGCATTCTCATGCTCAAAATCAGCAAGTTCACAGCAGCACTCTCGGACAATATCATACTGGAAATCTGTTAAAGAAGAAATTCCCTTTCCTGTAATGCGATTATAAGTAAGAGCATCTATGTGCCGGCTAGCTTGTTTGAGTGCCTTGTTGAGTGCGTCTATAGGAATTATTGTGCCCTTATATTCACCGGTGTAATAACTTGCATCTGCATAAGCTACATACGCCATAGGATCACCTACGCTTTCTGTGTTGCCTTGATTTTCTTTAGTTCAGCATCACCCATAACTTCAGTAGCACCTTTTAGCCCTGCTAACTCTGTCTTAATTTTTTCAAGCTGTGATAACACTTTTACATATTCAGAATAAGAAACTTTTGATAGCGGAGAGCGTTCAATAATATTCCCATTATCATCTGCCATATCATATCCTTGTGATAAATAGGTTGCTTTAGCTTCCTCTGTGATGGTATATATTTTATTTTCCTTTACTGCTTTCATTGAGCCTCCTTACGCTGTTCTGTTAATGATACATCCGTCTTTCATGAGTTCGTCAAGCGCAAACGTGCCATTAAATTTTCGATTTTGATACAGATAATTATCCGAGGTACGAGAATCTGTCCCTGGTGTAAATACCTTAATGTAAGAATATTTGTTTCTTGATACCTGCGCTTCTGGATCAATTAAGATATAATTGATCTGCTTAGCAGTTGGAGCAGTAACACACCCATTTGTAAAATCATAAAGGGTTTTCATCCTTGATGACGGTACTTCGATAATCTCATGTATATCGTCAATGCTTCTTACTCTTCTGTCAATTGCACCAGGTGTTGTTACTTCTAACGTTCTCTGGATTCCCTCTGCATTTTTTAGCAGCTTCTTATATGCTGGTGTGCAATACAAGATCACTCGGTCAAGAGGTACGCCTGCTTCACTCATCAGCTCCAAATTACTGTCAAAATCAGATAAAACATTTGCAGTTGTAAGCGCCGTTGTCCTGATTACTGACCCGACTCTTACTGCTTCAGAGAACACTTTAGAAAATGTATAGCAGTCCGCTTCAGGAATTGCTTGTGTGGTCTCAAAACGTCTCTGAATATTTGCGATTGCTACAACTAAATTAGTTTCATCCACATCGAGAGGATCAATTACAAACTCAATATCTCTATCATGATCCAAGATTTTAATTTCATAATCATTGGAATAAGACCCTGTGTTGAAACCTAAGGACCCTCTTGTGTGATCCTTATAGCCGCTTACAGATAATTTAGGAATTTTAAGCTGCTTCCCATTGCTAATCTGTAAATCTGTGTTAGTATTATAAAGTGCATTGCTTATCAATGATTGTCCGTAAAGTTCTCTTAATACATTACTAAAAATATCAGCATATTCTAATACTGCCATATTTAATTACCTCATCTTTCTTTATTTTTTTATACCAAAAATTCCTTTAAGCATATCCTCCTGGGTTTCTTTGTTACTGTATCCCGAAGCTCCTATCCCTCCAATTTGAAAACCTTGGTTGGTAGTTATGCTAGGTTTAAGTTGCGGCACATCTTCTAAGACCTTATTTATAATTTTTTTAACCGCTTCTTGATTTACCTTACCATCTTGCCCCTTTACGCTGCTTAAGTCAGCCATTTTGAGCACATAAGGAAGTGCTTTCACATCAATACCAAGTCCAACCGCTTCAATCGTTGCCAGTCGTTCAATTTCTGCCTTTTCCGCAATTGCCTGGGCTTGTATGAGCTGTGTCTGTATTGCGTTTACATCAGGATTATTCTTAGCCTTCTCAACTTTAAAAGCCTGCATAGCTTGTATCGCTTCTTCTTGACTAAGTCCCTGCTGTTTAAAATACCCTTTTAGTACCGAATCTTCAGCCACAGTCTGTTTACCGGTGATAATACTAGCAATCTTATCATAGTCAAAAGCAGGTGTTTGATCTTGCTGATTTCCATGTGCTCCTTGCCTTTCTCCATTCTCTGCAGCTACGCATCCACCGGATCCGCCACCTGTATCAGTGTCAGCAAAGAACTGTAATCTCATAGGTAAAAATATTGATTTTCTCATACAGAAAAATCTCCTTTCAGTTATAAGAGTGTCTCTCTTTTTCAGTTTTACGGGTGTCTCCCAGGTAACAGTTTTTCGTGTGTCTCACGTCTGCATCTTTTAACATTTCATAATGTCATAAGCATTTTGGACATAGATAAAAAGCCGTATCGCTACGACTTTTAGGTATAAAAATACCACCTAACCATTTTACAGGTTGGTGGTATTATTCTTCGTCTAAATATGATAAATCAATGTTCTCATATTTTTCTTCTGACGTATCAATTTCGGAAAAAGCTTCATGCAATTCCTGTATTGTAGTGTCAATATTTGTACTTGTGTCCAACATATTATCACCTCGTATAAATTAATCCTGATTTTGTCTTATTTAAAACATGTTCAATAACCTTATCATAACCTTTTTCCTTATTATTTACAATATCTTTTGCAAATTTTCTTTCAACTCTTTCATATTCCAATTTAAATATAGCCTTATTAAAATCATCCTTCTTATAAATCATTTCAATCTGACCGTTGTTTTTAACAATTGAGAAGTACTTAACATTATCATTGTTATATAGCCATAGTAAATCTTTATTCGAAAAGCTTTTGTTATTAGGATGATTATGTATAACATATTTAGCACTACTACGACCTGGTACATTTAAATCAATCTCATTATCCGTACCAATTACTTTTGTTATTTCTGACATACCTGAATCTAATAATAAGGCAACTTCTTTTGAATTATTTACTTCCTTTGCATGTTTTAGTAGTTCTTTATGTTTTAGTAACAATTTATCGCTATCTTCTTTTACAAGTGATTCAATCATTGGCATATTTATATTGTCTACAGCTTTATTAGATATTGGAATCACAACATTACTACCCGAGCTAAGTTTATTTCTAAAGGTACTCCATTCTTGCATCTCAACATCATATTTCTTAATATTCTCTGTATCCAGGCTGCCTTCTTTAAGACGCTTATATTTTTGCACCATACGCTCGGCATATTTTTGCTTCTGTTCCTGTCGGTATTTATCTGCTAAACGGTTGACATCAGCTTGTGACATTGCCTTAGGTGGAGTGGTAATACCCTCGAAGTAAGTAGTGTGGCTATCTTTACAATTTGGATGATACAAACCCTTAGCAATTGCTGTACTCATCAATGGATATTCACCATCAGCAGTCTTACCATCGCTCCAAACATCATCTATTAGTATTCTCCCAACAAAAGGAAGACATTTAGGGCAAGCAGCACCGCGTTTATTCATAATAACAGTACTTATTCCCCATTCCTGTCGTTTCTCGCCTTCTCCGGTAAGATAGGCACGTTTACTTGCTGTCCGTATAGCCATCTTCGCATAAGAAGCTATATTAACTCTTGCACCATTTTTATACTCTATGCAGTTAATACCAGCTTCAAGGAAATCCTTAGAAGCCATATCAACCGCTTTTTCATAGGTTCCCGCTCCGATGTTGGCATATACTTGTGCATTAAAAATAATTTTACGATACTGCTCATTTGCCATTCGTAACATTGCTGTTTCAGCCTTTAATAAATCCTGCTTAGTTGCTATTATTAATGAGTTTAGCTTTCTGTCATAGAACTCCGTAGCTTTCTGTTCGCTTTTCTTTAATGTCTTTGATAATTTAAAGCCATTTTTTATTGCCTCAAGTATTTCTATCTCTGCATCCATATTCCCTTGAGTCCTAGCCTGCACTATTAACTTATCAACCTGGCTATTTATATCTCCAAATTGTTTTTTAAATACTTTTTCAACTGTTCTGTTGTACTTTTTTAATGCCTTAAGCTGTTCTGATTGCCACATGCTCCATTCGATACCTTCGGTAATTTCCTCTGCCCTGTGGCACTTCATATTGCGCATCATAGACTTAATCAGTTCTTCTTCAATAGCAGCAAACGCTTCTTGGATATCATATTCATCCAATAATATCACCTGCCATTCGATAGAACTTTAAATCCCTGCGCCTTAAACTGCTTTGACAAGTACTTAAGGTGAGTTACACTGTGACATTTATCAGCCCGGAGCTCTGCATAATCCTGTTTTTCAACCGCATATATACCAAATGGAACTTGTTCAGACGCTACCTTTAATAGCCCCTGGTATTCCTTTTTGTTCATCTGATACAATCGATCCATTACTTTGACCTTCATCCAGTTCAACCCCCTCCATGTTGAGTGCCGGCTCTTCCATATCGACTATTCCCTGCTCTGCTTTAAGGCGCTTAACCTCTTCTGCCTTCCATTCGTCATCTTTAGAATCTCCGTATAGCTCATCTACACAAGCCTCAATACTCATGATACCCTGTGTCTTACCCTTCCCTACTGTCTCAATCTGACTTTCAAATGAAGGGTTAGCGTATTCACCGAATGGTACATCCACTTTCAGCTCTTCTATGGGTTTTCTATTCCAGGTATCCCACGCCTTTATTGCTGTATTGATAATCTTAGGAATCGTATTCTGCAATGCCTCTACAATCTTATTTCTCGTGTAGAGCGTAGCTTTTTCCTTTTCCCTCTGCGCATCGGCATTATCTAGTTTTTTTACGTCTATACCAAGGGTGGAAGGAGAAATAATCCCCTGCAGACACAAATCAAGTGCAGTTATATAGGTGCTTAGATAGCTTTCATATGGTATATTGCCCTGAATAAGCTCAATTTTCTTTGAAACACCCTCCTGCATCGGACTGTCAGTCTTTATATAGCTGTTATCAAAAGCATTCGGTTTTAATACCTCTCCGGTATTGGGGTTGCGAGGAAGCAAATCTTCTGGAATATACTCTTTTGTCCTGTTCCGACGTAGAGCATCCATCCACTGGGACCAAGCCTCATCGAAGGAATCAAAATTATCTGCTTTGCCATCAAAGATGCTTTTACCCCTGCCCTTCCACTTACTGGACTTGAATATCTTAAATGGTATGGCCATACAAAAATTATCTGACCATACCACGGGCATAAGACCTGCCGTAGCCGGTATAGATTCTGTGTTAACTACTTTTCCCTCACACTGCAGCTCATAATTAATATAGCCATAACCATAAGTCTCAAGGAGTAAGTATTCTTTTTTATCATGTACATAAACCGTTTTAAAAACTACTTCCTTTATCCTGCCCCTATCATAGTTAATATCAATCCTGTCACCCGGATAAAATTCAATGATAGGGTATTTGCTAAGGATCGTATCAAATGATATTTTAAAGGCTCCATCACCAATATACAAAGCCTCTATAAGAGCGTCAGATACAAGCTCATTAAAATTATTATCTTCTGCTATCTCTTTCCACTCTATTTGTCGTTTCTCTGTAATTTTAATATTGTTCATGTCAGCTACAACAAGTGAAGTTAATACCTCAACGATCATTCCAGGAAGACCTGTGTGAATTTTACGAATTTCAAGCCCTGGTGTACTTGTAGCGGCCCAAAACCTTGTACGATCTCCAGGCATCTGTGAGTAGAGCTGCGTTAACTCATCTGAATCACCACGGTACCAGATCCTATTTTTAATTGCATTAGCCTCATAATCCAGTGTTTCAGTTATTTGGAAAGTATTTCGTTGTGCTGCCTCAATTCGTAACCAACTACGGATACCTGACTTTACTTTATCGGTCATCTTATCTAACCACCTCATTTCTTAATCACTCCTATCTTATCCCTATACGGAATCCAACCATACTGTGTACTGTTTATCATGTGATCGTTTTTGTCTTCTGGTGTATTATCTTTACTCTCTAACCAGCTGTAAACCTCATGCTCTGTAATAAAATTCAAACATGTATCTACTACAAAGAAAACTGGTTCCTTCCCTGCTTCATCATCATACGATAACCAACCGAGCTCAAGGATAATACGATCAATTATGTCAACTTTCTTATAAGCTCCATTAAAGGTATAAAGGCATTCTGGATGCGCTCTTTTGTGCTTTGCAAATTCGATTATAGTTGCCTGGTCAGCAGAATCTATAAATACATTTTTAGCAAAACCCCACTCTTTACGATTACGTTCCAGGAACGCTATGTAATTTTCTACTGTGTCCGAAGGAGCAATAGGAACAGTTAGTTCTGCGTTATTAAATACCTTTTCATCTATCAGCACATATCTACCTTTATTTGTAATCCCTGAAAATGACATCGATATCGTATCCGATGATATCTGCGAATATGAAGTATCTAGGCCTGATGTAAAGATAACATAATACTCTTCTTGGTTTCGCTCGTTCTGAATGAACTGCTTGGCCCACTCTTTTGATCTAACATGGTGCTTACGGTCAAAGTTGCTAAATACTAATCCGGTAGCCCTGCCTCTTAATCCCATTATCTTATTCTTCCAAATCTTTGTCCCCTTAGGAACGTTCAATATAATTTGGTTAATTTTTTCTTTTGACAACCCTGCATTATGGGCAAAAGTAAAGAACCAATGTACCCATCCGGGCTTTGGTTCTTCTATAAGCATATTATTTATCTCATCCGGAGCATCACTCTTATACTTTGGAAGAGGCCGGCTACAGTTTATATATTCCTTATAGACCAGCAGACTTGGATCATCTGGATTAAGTGTTCCCATGAGGTAGTCACAACGCATTGATGCTTCTCTAACATATTCGATGTCTGCTATATTAATCTCGTCAATGTAAAGACAACCGTATTGACCTCCTAGCGCTTTTTTCCATCGAATTTTATTATCGTATCCAAGTACAACTATAATCTTGTCTCCAAATCCGGTGTGATAAAGAATATGAGGAATCTTATAGTCCTTACTTCCATTGCCATTATACTGTACCAATGATCCAAAAATATCAACGATTCCCAAGTCTTTATTAATAATATTCTTTTCAATCGTTCCGAGGTCTAATCCAGACAAAATGTGAAGTTTCTTAGGACTTTCTGCTACCCGGAGCATGAACTTAAATACACCGACCGTTGTCTTTCCTGCCGCCGTTGTTCCTTCCAGGAATTCAACTGGTGTTTTGTATTCTAAGAAATCCAAGTATTTATGTGATAATATCAGTTGTTCATCCAAGGTTAACCACCTCGATGTTTATTAATCTGCTCAAGGATACTGTTAAGCTTTTCTGCACCAGTATCAAGCTGACCAGATACATTTATGTTTGATTTCTCTGCATACAATCCTGCCATTTCTAGTATTACTTTTCCGTGTCGAAAACTTCCTTGCTGTGCTTCTTGTATAAATGTATTAAGTATAGATGCAGCACTCTGCTTAACCATATCTATTGATTTCTGCTTGTAAATCTCAACAAATTCAGGCTTTTGAAAAGCCTTATAATAGGTCGCCCTCTCTATCTTTGCAAGTTTGCATATTTCTGTTACAGATTTCATCCGACTTTCTGGGTTTAACATGACCTCAAGTAATGTTTGCTCTTCATTTGTAAGATTTTGTTCATTTACCATTTCTGTAACATTTTGTTTCATTTCAATCACCTCCAAGCACATCATCACATCATCCTTGGCTCCCACCTGCCTAATCTATGGATGATAACTTTACCCGCCTAACGGCTCGCCTATATATATTAAAAACATTTGGTTTCCCAAGTGTTTATACTTAAATATCTTTAACCATTTTCTATACATGCATTGACAAACACATATATACGTACTATTGTTTGATTAGATTTAGGAAAAAAGGAACACCAGTGTGTAAACTTCATGGACTTCTTTACTCGTCTAATCTCCTCTAATTTTCTAACTGCCGAGTATAGAACCCGGCAGTTGAGGAAGGTGAAAGCAAAGAACTTCTTTAACTGGATATAACATTTCATAATAATAATTTATCATGTTTATTCGTGCATGGTGTGCATGACTCAAAATACTTTGATATCTTTCTTGAAACGGTGCTTCTGTCCATATATAATTTTCTTGCCACTTTTTCTTGGTTCATCCCATCTAAGAAAGTATATATAAAAATCAATCTTAATTCAGGATCTTCTATACTATATACAAAATCATGTATTTCATTTTCTTTCTCAAGAAGCTCCTCTTTCTTATGCTCTCTTTTCCTTGTAATTTCGTTTATAAGAATTTGCTGACGGTTTATTGCTTCTTCGTCAAACCCTTCCACATTAAAACGAACTGCTGTATAAGGAAAGCAAGACAGAGATCCTTTAACCTTGGTATTAACTTTCTGCTGCTCCTTCAGTAGTAATTCGTTTATCCTACAATTAAGTTCATGTATCTCCAATTTTATATATCTATATCTTCTTAATTCAATTTCTGTCAAAAACCTACCCCCTCCTTTATGCGTTGTTCCTCTCTCTTAATTATTTCTTTAAGCCGATTATCTCCCTACACCCTTCCCAGCTATCACACTTAGGCGTATTGTAGCGTTTATTTAATCCGCCGTGGTATTTTGTTTTAGATATCCTTCAATCTCGTTTATGTAGGAATTAAACTTTGACTGTTTAATTCACTTCAACCCACCACCTCCACACATTTTACATTTTTACCTTTAATATATTTAGTAACAAATCTTCCATGTCCCGTTTTAATTAATTTCGCTGCTATTCTCACATTATTCCATTCCTTAACCCACTCCTCTGACATTACGAGTTGTTGTATACTCTCCTTAGACTTTGGAAACTCACCAGTCGCTGCATATAATAAGTCAGCCACCTCAAAACGATACTCACCGTTTTTTCCGTGAAACGTTTTGTTATCCATCGCATAGATCCTTACATGCAACGGATTGCAGCCCGTTTCGTGAGCTACTAATTTACTTGATAAACATGTGAGGATTATCTTTCCCTCTTTGTATACATTAAATCTATCTGCTTTCATTCACTTATCTCCTATAATATACGTTGATTATCCATAAAATCCTTTGCCCTCTTTTCTCGTTCTTTGTATTTTTCTAAAAAAAAAGGATTTAGATTTTTGCATATAGATATATTAGTATCATTAATTCTTACATTCTTGTTTGTGGTTAACGGCTGGTCACTAGCTGGTCGAATGTTGGCCATTGGTTGGTCAACTTGTTGATCACTGTATTGATATAAAGACCAGTTTCTTATTGTAATTAGGCTGTTTCTATTGGTTCTAACCCGATCAATTTGCTGGTTACTTTCGAACTCAATTAAGATTCGCTTTACTTTGCTCTCTGAAATCTTTAATCGCTCCGAAATTGATATCCTACCTGTTATTAATTGCCCTGGATGTAGTACAATTCTTTTACCTTTAAATACTGCTGATATCTCTTTGTGCGTTGCATATAACAGTAAATATCCCCATACAGCAAAATATTCTGCATCTTTACAAACAATTGGGTTTTCTAAAATTTTTCTGTGTAGCTTAATATAACCTGTCACCTAATCACCTACCTCTTGAATTGTTACTTCAACAAATGGATTACGTGCGTACATCTTAGCAACTGTTAGGCCTATTACTTGGGTATCATCCTTATAAGCAATGCCATTTAAGGCATCTAATATAACCTTTGCTATATTATCTATATCAGGCTTTTTAATGGGTCTTATATTACCAATCTCCATATCCTTTATATACTTTTTAGGTGTGTTCTTGGGTATCTGTAAAAAGGCATAAATATAAACATATAACGGCTTTGCTGAAATATAGCTACTCTCGTTTTGGTAACAAAGTTTTATGTAATTTTCATACAAAACTGTTTTCTCTGGTGTATAAGATCCGTATTTGGTAGTTCGAGCTCTGGCTTTCCCTTGCGGTTTACCAGATATTCTAAATTTGATACAGGGATATTTATATTCGGACATATCGCTCCTTTCTCCGGGGCAATTTCACCCCGGTATGAGTATAAGTCATGGATGTATATTCATTGGATAAGTGGTCATTTGTGATATGTTATACTTACCCGCATACTAACTTGTAAATAATTCCGTAAACCTCGTGTTTTTTTAACTCTTCATTTCCAATAGCCTGTCACTCTGTATGATGTGTCCTATGTATTTGTAATACCATGCCGAATTCTGTTAAGATTTTTCTTGTCTCCACTAACATTCCTCTTCCTCCTCTTCGTTAAGGTATTCTGCCAGTTCATATCTTCTGTTAAGTTTTTCCTGACGATCTAACTCTCTATAATAGGACAAGTAAGCGTCATAATTATCTGGTACATAAAACACTTGTATTCCTCCTAAATTCGTGCTGTATAATGGTTAAGTCTGTTTCTCATGCGCCCTTTTGGAGTCGCCGCTCCTTAGGGCTTTTTTATTATTTGTCAGGCACATAATCATTAATGCAGATATGGCTAGGATTAAAATACCTATAATCCCATGTATTACTGCCTGTTTAACTGTAATTGAATTTGCCTCTGTGCTATCTGCTATTATGTACATATAAATTAGTGAGACCCAAAACAATAGCCAGGCTATAAACGCTAATAGTTTTTGTTTCATAAAAACCTACTTTCTATTCATTGAATCAATACATTCATTATGGTTCTTTATCATATAATCTCCTTATTGTAAAATAAGCAAAATCCTACTAATATTTTTCTAGCTTGTCCACTGTTCACACTTGTCCTACTTTGATAATTGAAATATAACATTTAACCAATCTCTTTTGATTGCTAGATAAATCCTCAAATTCTTTTGCTATCTCTAGACTTTCTTGCGTTGGATACGAGTCACTTATAAAATAATCAACCCATACCTTAAAATAATCAGCTACTTGCTTTAATTTTTCTATTGTCGGATTTGCTGTGCTCCATCTGTGGATTGTTCCGTTCCCATATTGAAGTATTCTTTCTAATTCAGTAATTGAAAGATTTTTTGAATCGCACAATTCTTTAACTTTTTGATATATGATATTCTTCACCTCTCTTTCATTAGGTTCATCGTTCTATTTTTACAATGTAATGCAAAATAATATTGACTTTTACGAGATTATAATCTATTATATTTATTATAGATAACTAGACGATAATCTTGTATATAAAGAAAAAATTGGTTTTTCCTATTACAAAAAGTCGATTTAGAAGATTTAATTCTTGTAGTATTCTTATTTTACAAGATTTTAATCTTGTTGTCAAGTAGTTTTACAAGATTTTTTTCTTGTGCTTTATTAGGAGGATAATATGAATTTGCGAGATAGAATTCGTGTGTTGGCTAACGAAAAGGGAATGAGTTTACCAGATTTAGAGAGCACTTTAGGTTTTGGAAATAGTACTATTGTTAAATGGGATAAGGCAATACCTAGCGCTAGTAAACTAGAAATAGTAGCAGATTTTTTTAATGTATCTATTGATTATTTGATGGGTAGGGTTGACGGTCGGACAGAAACTATTAATAGTGATTCTAAATCAACATTTAATGATATGATTCAGATATATACTAGGGGAAAGAATAATTTATCACCTGAAGAAAAAATAAGACTTGCTCAAATTATATTAGGAGATAGGACTGATAATTAATGGATTATGACAGAATAAAATATGCTGTTTATAATGTTTACCATAAATGTAATATACACAGACTTCCCTTTAACTGCCTGGAAGTAATATCAACCATGGGGTACATATGTTGTTCTTATTCTAATCTGAAAGAAGAACAAAAGTCAGCATGTTTACAATTAAGCGCTGA
The DNA here is from genome assembly GCA_047606065.1 of Mobilitalea sp. Taxonomy (GTDB): domain Bacteria; phylum Bacillota; class Clostridia; order Lachnospirales; family Lachnospiraceae; genus Mobilitalea. Next base: position 47,667 of record JASGEU010000202.1, on the reverse strand, counting down.
CGCTTGTATTATAGGTAATGTCATATACTATAATGACCAAAAACCGAAACGCAGAGTTAGATTTTCATTAATGAACGAATTGGGTCATTTGTTTCTGGAAACACAAGACGAAACTGAAGCAAATAATTTTGCCAGCTCCTCAAATAAACCATTATGTCAAAAATGCGATAAACCCTTTTATGGTCCACTTTCACTAAATCATAGAATTGAGGACTTTATTATTGCAGATAGCCAATGGTTATATGGAGGATATTAAAAAAACCCCTAGAAACTAAGTGTTTTCAGGGGTTCATTTATATAATTATGCTAATTTTGATTTTGCAACTTCTGCAAGAGCAGCAAAGCCCTGTGCATCATTGATAGCTAAATCGGAAAGCATTTTTCTATTGATTTCAACGTTAGCTAATTTTAAACCATGCATCAATTTGCTGTAAGATAAGCCATTGATTCTTGCTGCAGCATTGATTCTTGCAATCCATAACTGTCTGAACTGTCTTTTTCTTTCTTTTCTACCAGCAAATGAAGAAGTTAACGCTCTCATTACTGACTGTTTTGCTACTCTGTATTGTTTGGATCTGGCTCCTCTGTAACCCTTTGCCAGCTTTAACACTCTATTGTGTCTTTTCTTTGCGTTCATTCCGCCTTTAATTCTTGCCACGTTCTATTCCTCCTTATCACCTATCTCTTAGAGATATGGTAAGATCTTCTTCATGTTTTTGATATTAGTTTCATCCGTCATAGTTGCTTTTCTAAGATTTCTCTTTCTCTTAGCGGATTTCTTGGTTAAGATATGGCTCTTATAAGCTTTCATTCTCTTTAACTTACCAGTTCCTGTTTTCTTGAAACGCTTCGCTGCTGCTTGGCTTGTTTTTAACTTGGGCATGTTTATTTCCTCCTTAATAATTAATGCAGCCCGGTCGGGCAGTTTATGCACCTTCCTGAATGCTGTCATATATTTAGTATTTTAACGTTTTTCTGTTAAGAACATAATCATGTTTCTTCCTTCGAGCTTAGCCGGTTTTTCAACAACGGCAATATCCTCAAGTTTAGCATAGAAATTATCTAAGATAACCTTAGAAGATGAGGTATGAGCCATTTCTCTACCACGGAAACGTAATGCAACCTTAACCTTGTCACCGTGAGTGAGAAACTTGCGAGCTTGATTCACTTTTGTATTCAAATCGTTATCGTCAATGTTTGGTGACAAGCGAATTTCTTTTACTTCAGTTACTTTCTGTTTCTTTTTTGCTTCTTTATCTTTTCTGGCCAATTCATATCTGTATTTGCCGTAGTCGATAATTTTACAAACCGGTGGTTTAGCTGTAGGAGCAATTTTTACTAAATCAAGATTAGCATCCTTAGCTAGTTTCATTGCATCCTTGGCAGACATGATCCCTAATTGCTCTCCGTCTTCACCAATCAGGCGAACTTCTTTGTCCCTGATCTGTTCATTAATCATTAAATCGCTAATAGTACTGCACCTCCATAGGTTATAAATGTTATCAGAAACTACTGGAAGAAACACTGTGCAGGTTTCTCCAGTTATCGCGGATGTGTTCGTAGTAACAATGCAAAGCTTTGTCGATACTTCACTTACCTTCGCGAAAAAAAGGTGGATAATAAGATTATCCACCTGCAAAATTTATCCTTTATTATCTTATGTAAGATAATATTGTTATTATTATGCTTAACCCGCTCGCTGTACTTTCATACGCTATGGGTGAGAGATGGATTCTCTTCTTTCCTGTAAATATTGGTACTCAATACTCACAGCTAAACTAGCATACCACAAAAGACATATGCTGTCAATATTATTATTTCTTTGTATCATACTTAATTAATCTTTCGTTAAATAAAATATTTTAGTCAAAAGATCTTATTGCTTTGCACTCGTTCGTTCCACTACTACATCCACAGTTTTTGAAACAGCAGTTCCCAGCACAAAACAGATCACCATTTCTATTAAACCATTAACAGCAACAAATCCAACTGCAAAAGCAAAGGGATTAGTAGCATTTAGCGAATTAACCATCCCTTGAATATAATCCGAGGAATAAAAAATTAATACTAAAGTTGTCATAAATAATACTGTGTTTAAAAGAGGTCCAACCAAGTTGGCTACAGCATATGATATACTCTTTGTCTTATCAATTTTCTTAAGAGCTGCAAAACAGACTCCGCTTAGCCATCCCATAAGAATACGTGGAATAAGACATAAAATGAAGGTACCAATTGGATTTATGGCAAGCAGCGCCGCACCAAATGGACTCATTCCAAAGCATTGTATGAAACTGGTGATACCAAATACTCCACCAAGAATAGCTCCTGCTGCTGGTCCAAGGAGAATAGCTCCAACGGTTACCGGAACTACAATCAAGGTAATCTCTAATCCGGGTGTTTTAATATACCCAATCGGGGTAAACGCCATTAGTACAATAATTGCAATAAACAAAGCTAATTGTACCATTTTTAATGTCTTGTTTCTTCTGATCGTTTCCATAATGAACCTCCTTATGGCGCTTTGCGCCATCCTAAAATGATTTTCTTTGTTAGTCTTGAGTTAGGTTCTATTTAGTGCTTCTGATATGTTAAAAAAAGCTGTGAATCAATAAGCTTTTTTATAAATTAGAGTCTTCGCTCCAAATTATAAAAAAACGCCCTGCAAGTAATCCGCCAAATAGCGGTTACGGCAAGACGATGCTTTTATTATATCAGAACATTCTTGTTGAATTCGAATAATAAAACCGTTGGTTCCTGCCATTATAAGGTCAAGACTATGGTGTTTGTAAATAAATCATCGCGACCTTAAATTCTACTAATCAGTAGCTGCTTTTAGCCAATACATAGTAAAGTGCTATAGTGCTCATTGTTTTACAACAAGTAACTGTTATAATTATAGTATGTGTTTAAAGATGCAATTTCATTATTAGTACAATTTATGATATATGAAATTGTTACAACTTGCAAGTAAAATTTCACATTAATAACCTTAAATCCTCTGCTGCCATTCCTCTCTTTTAACTAAATAAAAGAAAGAAATAACGCCACATATTCCGCCCGCCAGTAACATAAAAATTCTATACAACATCTGGTCAGGTATCAGCGGCAGGAGTAAGGAGCTTAAATTAATGAATATATGAAGTATAATTGCTGCAAGCAATGACTTAAATTTATAACAAATCACTCCTAATATAAAGCCCAGGATAGCCGCATAAATGCCCTGCACTAAATTACCATGATATATTCCAAATAAGACTGCTTGTAAAAGATTCGCACCAAAAAAACCAACTTGACGATTAGCTAAATGAAAGACTACTCCTCGAAAGATCAGCTCCTCGGTTATCGGTGCGACAAATCCAATCATAAGTATCAATAAGATTGGATTTACCGATGTTATGCTTTCAATTACTTTTGAATAATCCTGAAAAACAGATGTAAAATAAGGCTGCAGCAAACTTAAAACACCTGAAAAGAATAGTTGGCAGCCAATTGCTGCTAAAGCTAAAATTGAAAGGATTTTTACATTTATTATATTTTTTATAATTCCTGTTTTTACTCCCTGCCATTCCTTCTGATACCAGTAAAAGAACACCAGCCCACAAACGGCGGTTCCAATTAAAGAATACATATATACCGCTTCCTGCGCAGTTCCTTTAAATAAAATAAACAACATGCTGATTACAATGTATTGTATCAGTTCAGCAGCAATATAGGGCAGGACTGTTAATAAAAGGGTTATTACTCTATTCATTGCTTCCTCCAGCGCCTAATCTGATATTTCCACGCTATGGTCTTCGGGCATTTGCACTCGCGTTATTTGCTCTTCCACTGTCCTTTTTATATGCTTTAAGGCAAAAAAGATAATTATCGCGCCGCCAATCACATATACAATTTTCATAAGTAATGAAATAGGAGCCAGCATAACATAACTAATTCCGTTAAAGAAAAAGTGAAATAAAATGGAGGCTTTTATAGTGCGATACTGATGAGCAATATAACCCATTGCCAGTCCACCAAGGAACGCATATAAGCCTTGTACAATATTCATGTGAAAGAAACCAAAAAATAATGCCTGTAATACATTTGCCACGGCAAACGTAGTAAATCGAGTAGCTTTACTTAAAATTACACCTCGAAAAATTAATTCCTCTGAAAGAGGTGCAAGTATTACTACACTTAATAATGTCAACAGTGGGTTAGCATAATTTAATTGCTCCATAATCTCATTGTAGTCTTGTGCCAGTTCTTCAAAGAATGGAAGAATCAACTCCATGAGTCCATTAATCAATAACTGAAAACCAATACTTACCAGTAGTAACATTAGAATGGAACGCCAATTAAAAACCTTTACCCTGACAACAGTCTCTTTTTTTCTAATAGATTTGTACCAGAGAAAGAATATAATAATCCACACCATCGGAGATAACATACCTAGATTTGTTAAGAAATCCATTGAGGGAATTGGCATGTAATTCACCAGGATATCTATGGTCATATTATCCTTTCCAGTAAGGAGCAGATAAAAACCAGCTGTGAAATAAACACTGTAATATATAAGTACTGCTGCTATTTGTACTGCAAATATTGAGCCTAGTGCAACCAATAACGGTAGTAATAACGATAAAAATTTAAGAATTTTCTTCATTCTGTAATTTCCTTTATTGTTTTTTCATTCTTAAGCAGTATCATAACTATTATGCCCATAATTTATTATTATCTTATCTTTTTTCTTGATTGTCAAATTACAATTATTTATTTATGGATTTATGGCGATTGGAACTTAGACTAACCTCATCAAAGAAGCTAAAAAGGAGCTGCTTACCTGCAAGATAAGCAACTCCTCTATTAACTATATAGTATAAATTTATCCTAGCACAACCTCTACTTCATGAATCTTTTTATCACCTGCAAGAGGAATAATGTTACCAGCAATCTCTTTACCATCCACAGTCATCTTTGAAACTCCTGTAGATACGTGATTCGGGTTCTTTACCGTAATTTTATAGGTTTCTCCGCGGAACTCACGAGTTACTGTATACCCATCCCATGCTTTAGGAATGGATGGATCAATTTGGAGACCATCATACTCTGGTTTAATACCAAGAATGGATTGGGATATTGCTACAAAGTTCCAGGAAGCGGTCCCGGTTAACCAGGAATTCTTAGCTTCACCATGTCGCTTTGCATCCTTACCTGCTACCATTTGTGAGTATACATATGGCTCTAAACGATGAATTTCAGAAAACTCTTCTGTATAGGCCGGAGCAATTCTTGAATAGTAATCAAAGGCTTTATCGCCTCTACCCACCTGCGCTTCCGCTATCATAATCCATGCATTGTTATGACAGAAGATACCGGCGTTTTCTTTGTATCCTGCAGGATAAGTAGATATTTCACCATATTCAATATAATACTTTGTAAATGCGGGATTTTGAAGTACAAGACCGTATTTCGTTCCTAAGCGTTCTTCCACTGCATCAAGTGCCTGTATTGCTTTGCCATCTGAAGTACCGCAATTACCCATGACACAGAAGCCTTGAGACTCAATGAATATCTTGCCTTCTTCGTTCTCATCACTACCAACTTTTTTACCATAATCATCATAAGCACGAACGAACCATTGTCCATCCCAGCCATGTTCCATAATGATACCACGCATTTTTTCAACTTCTTTGGTAATGCGCTCTGCCTCTGAGTGGTTATCCGTTTTCGCCATGAGCTTAACGTACTCTTCTCCGATATAACAGAACATACCTGCGATCATTACGGATTCTGCAACTCTGCCGTCCTTACTGGTTGAAGTCTGGAAAGACTCTCCTGGTTCGGAAGAGAAGCAGTTTAAGTTCAAGCAGTCGTTCCAATCAGCACGTCCAATAAGCGGAAGACCATGCGGTCCCACATTATTAATAACATGATCAACAGAACGTTTTAAATGGTCGGCAAGAGGAGTACTCTTTGACTCATCATTGTCAAATGGTGTCATTATTTTAAGAATTGAATAATCACCAGTTTCTTTGATATATGCGGTAACAGCAAGTACCAACCAAAGGGGGTCATCATTAAAGTTTCCACCAATTTCATCATTACCTTTCTTGGTAAGTGGCTGATACTGATGATATGCTCCACCATCCTCAAGCTGTGTGGAAGCTAAATCTATAATTCTCTCTCTTGCGCGATCTGGTATTTGATGTACAAATCCAAGTAGATCCTGATTAGAATCTCTAAAACCCATACCTCTGCCTATACCGGATTCGAAATAGGATGCGCTTCTTGATAAGTTGAAGGTAACCATACACTGATACTGGTTCCAGATATTAACCATACGGTTTAACTTATCATCTGCGGAATTAACTGTATATTTAGATAGCAACTTGTCCCAGGATTCTGCAAGTTCTGCAAATGCCTTATCTACAGCTTCTGTAGTGGAGAAGGCAGCTATCATTTCTTCTGCTTTCTTTTTGTTAATAACATTCTTGCTTTCCCACTTATCTTCATCAGCATTCTCAACATATCCGAGCAAGAATACCAATTCTTTTTCTTCACCAGGAGCAAGGTTAACCTCCAGGCAATGTGACGCAACCGGATGCCAGCCATCTGCAACTGAATTGTTGGGCTTTCCAGCAAGTACTGTCTGTGGATCACCATAACCATTATAAGTACCCATAAAACTTTCTCTGTCAGAGTCAAAGCCAGCGATTGGAGCATTTACAGAGAAGAATGAATAATGATTACGTCTTTCCTTATACTCTGTTTTATGGTAGATGACAGAACCTTTAACCTCAACTTCACCAGTACTATAATTTCTCTGGAAGTTGGTCATATCATCTTGTGCATTCCATAAGCACCATTCAACAAAGGAAAACAATTTAAGGCTCTTTTGCTTTTCGGAAGAATTCTTTACAACCACCTTATGAATTTCTGCATTTGTATTTAACGGTACAAAGAAAGTCACCTCGGTCTCGACGCCTCCCCTAACGCCTTTGATCTTGGTATAACCCATACCATGCCTGCATTCATAACTATCAAGTTCCTTCTTAACAGGCGCCCAGCCCGGGGACCAAACATCCCCTTCATCATTGATGTAATAATAGCGTCCGCCTCCAAGATCCAAAGGAACGTTATTATAACGATAACGTGTAATTCTTCGAAGCTTAGCATCCTTGTAAAAACTATAGCCACCAGCAGTATTTGATATTAATGAAAAATACTCTTGTGATCCTAAGTAGTTAATCCAAGGATATGGTGTCGTTGGTGTCGTAATAACATATTCTTTTTTTGCGTCATCAAAATATCCGTATTGCATTTAAATTCCTCCTTATAGCAATTTGTACTCCCACTAAACTATTATATATTACCTTAATTCTCATTTCAACTCAAACTAGTGCAAAAAAATACTGAAAATAACAACTTATGCACTTTATTCCTTTGTGCATTATTCTCTTGTGAATCAGCAATTAGCCTTATGGTAATTGACAATGTATTGACAATCTACAAACTATTCCCTATACTTGTAATAACAAAAAAAGTAAAAGGAAATTCTATTATTCTACATTCACAAAGAATGTATGTTTAATGAAGTTCAAATAAACATACACTGATAATAGTATACCTATATTTTTTTGAAAGATTTATAATAGGGAGGTTATTTTATGAGCGATGATAATTTTCAAGATTTTCAAAACCCAGATAATAATTTAAGTGGCGATATACCACCAAGTCCAGAACCCACCCCAGCAGAAGAAACCTACTGGGAATCTAATAGTTCTGAAGCAAGTAACCCTCTTTCAGATGAGTCTACTAACGAAGAAGTTACAGAGGCCGGACCTGAAAGTTATAATGATGTTGATCAAACTGGGGAAGCACAGCAATCGGTTCCTTTTGTTTTCTCAAATCCAACCCAGCAGTTTGAAAGTAATGGTACTAATTTCCCGCAACCTGAAAAAAGTGGTTTTCGTAAAATAGTACCTTTGGTTATTGTAGTTGCTCTCTTGTTAGTCGGTGCTGTAACTGCATTTGCCTTTAAGGACACTCTGATGAACTCCATTGCCAAGGCAACCAAGAGTCCTGCAGAATACTATGCATACGTAGAAAAGAATGCAATAGACGAAACATTAGGCGAGGTTGTTCCTCTTCTTAAAGAAAGCGAAGCGCAATCTGAAAAATCCTTTGCTTTGGATACCAAGACAGAAATAAAAATTAACGAGGCTTCTCTTGATACTTTACTGCAAAACTATTTAGGTGTCAGTTTAGTTGATGTTGAGTCCACCCTGGGGTTATCCTTAGATTCCATAGGTGTTGATGCACTTATTGGTAAAGATGATAAATATATAAATGAAAACTTTACTTTATCCTTAAATCAGATTGATCTAATTAGTGCCGAGTTAATTATGAGCACTGCAATGGATAAGATCCTGGTACGTTTTCCTGAACTTAGCAGTGACTATTTGAATATCTCCACGGAAGAGCTGGCTGGCGAAGAACTTACTACACCTGACTACAGCAAGATTATGGAGACCTTTACTGCTGATTTTGTTGAACAGTCAATTAAGAAGTACAGCAATTTAATCCTTGACAACATCAGTCAGGCAACCCTGAAGAACAATGAAACACTTTCTTTAGAGACTATTTCCTCTGACGCGACCTTAGTAACCGTTACGATTACAGATACAGACGCCAAGAAGATACTTACCTCCCTTCTTAATGCAGCAAAGACCGATAAGGATTTTATTAATATTGCTTCTATTTATGGTCTGGCAGAGGATGTATATCAGGGCTATATAGACGAAGCATTAGACGGGCTTAAGGATCAGGATAATACACTTCTTTATGAAAATTTAGTAATGCAGGTTTATGTGGATAACAAGGGTAAGATTATTGGCCGTACCTTTAGCGAAGAAGGTTCCGGAGAAGTAATTGGATATACTTATTTAGAGGATAGTGACTATTCAGAGTATGAGATCTTTGCAAAAGATGATACTATTGACTATTTTACTTTAGAAGGCAGCCAAAGAGTAAAAAATGAAGCTTATACCGGCTCTGCAACGGCCTCTGTTAATACCGGAGAATTCGGTGTACCTGTAAGTGTAGATATCTCCTATAACGATTTAAAGTCGGTTAAAAAGAACAATTATGCGTATCAGTATGGTTCCATTAATATTTCTTCTATGGATTTATTCGGAGTACAACTTTCAATCAATTTTGATGAAAAAGACAACCATCAGTTAAGTGAAATCGTGGTACAGATGGGTGCAGAACCGCTTGTGACTCTTACAACTGATTCTGAATATCTAAATAATTATGAAGCTAGTGTCCCAGCTGAAGGTGCAACAATCTATGATATAAATGATATAGATTCCTATACTTCAACTATTGACCTGGAAGCATTTATCAACAGTCTTTCAGATAAACTGGGTATCGATATTCAAAGCTTGCTTAACAGTTTTTATTACTAATAAATAATTCTAACTCGTGAAACGGCAAGTCGTTTCACGGGTCCTGAAAAACAGCTATCCGCCTTGCTCTTTGAAGCCTGGCGGATAGCTGTTTTTTTATAAGTTAGTTTATAACTTAATTAAGATATTTTTTATAATTAATTTCTTTTTTTCCACATGTGATTGTGCTACACTAGTACTTATTGATATCCGTAAAATACTTACTTTTAATCAAAACTGCTTTTTGTTTTGATTGAAACAAACTATATCAAAAAGATAAAAGTGAGGTTTTAATATGCCCAAACAATCCAGAATGGATGAAAATTCAATCATTTACCAAGATCGTATAGAGCTATCCGAAAAAGAAAAGTTACGTTCCATGACTCTTAATGCTAAACTTTCCTACCTATGGGAATATTATAAAATTCATGCTATTGTTATCATTGCCGTAGTAGGTCTTATCATTTACTTTATTTATGAAGTCATAACTCCTAATGTAAATCCTGTCTTTTATGCTGCTGTTTTAAATTCACCCTTAGAGGATGATAAAAAGGATGCATTTATTGCTGAATACTCTGAACACCTTAAACTAGATCCTGCACACGAAGAAGTTGTTATTAATACTCAATTTTATTTTTCAACAGCAGAAGGAAGTCCTTTCACCAATATGCAGCAGGTGCTTGATGCTTATATTTCAGCTGGAGATGTTGATGTTATTATTGCACCTGAATCAGACTTTAATCGTTATGCTCAGATTGGCTATTTTGATAAACTATCCAATGAATTACCAACGGATGTTTATAGTTCCCTTACGGATGAATTTTATATTACTGCCAGTGAGGAGGATACTTCCGAATCAGCCTATGGAGTATATTTAACGAATTCCAGTCTATTTAAAGATTTAACCTACCAGGGTGAGCCTTATGTACTGGGTATCCTTTCAAATGCTAAGCACAAAGAAGATACTATCGAGTTTATAAACTATATTTTTAATCAATAAAAAATAACCGGAGAAACTAGAACAACGTATCTCCGGTTATTTCTTTTATTCATGATTATTTTATTCACGATAAGTAAAACGATTTGTCGTTTCATTTTATTTTGCTGTAATATAACCCAATGCTTTTAATAGCTCTGCTGTCAGAACGGAACCACCAGCTGCGCCACGTACCGTATTATGGGATAAGCCAACAAACTTGTAATCAAATACACTATCTTCACGTAATCTGCCAAAACATACGCCCATACCATTCTCATAATCGCGGTCAAGCTTAATCTGCGGACGATTATCCTCTTCAAAATATTTAATAAATTGCTTCGGAGCACTTGGCAAATCAAGTTCTTGGGGAAGCCCTTTAAATTCTGCCCATGCTTTTAAAATCTCATCCTTGGAGGGTTTCTTGTCAAAGCTTACAAATACAGCAGCTGTGTGGCCATCTGTTACTGGTACTCGGATACATTGTGTTGTTATCACCGGTCCATCTGCTTTTACAATTTTGCCTTCCTCAACCTTACCCCAAATTCTTAACGGCTCCTGTTCACTCTTTTCTTCCTCACCGCCAATATAAGGGATAATGTTATCAACCATCTCAGGCCAATCAGTAAAATTTTTACCTGCACCAGAGATTGCCTGATAGGTGGTAGCTACTACCAACTTAATTCCATATTGTCTAAGTGGATGAAGAGCAGGTGTATAGCTTTGAATAGAACAATTTGGTTTAACAACAATAAAGCCTTTTTGAGTCCCAAGACGTTTTCTTTGATCTGCAATTACATCAAAATGTTCTGCATTCAATTCAGGAACAACCATAGGTACGTCGGGAGTCCAACGATGAGCACTGTTATTGGAAACTACAGGAGTTTCTGCCTTGGCATATGCTTCTTCAATCGCTTTAATCTCTTCCTTAGTCATATCAACAGCACTAAATACAAAATCAACTTCAGCACTTACCTTTTCAACCTCATTTACGTCCTTAACGACTAAATGCTTAACACTTTCAGGCATAGGTGTTGTCATCTTCCAACGGTTACCCACTGCTTCTTCATAAGTCTTTCCTGCACTTCTAGGACTTGCCGCAACGGATACAACCTCAAACCAAGGATGGTTCTCCAGTAAGGCAATAAAACGCTGCCCAACCATTCCTGTTCCACCAAGGATACCTACTCTTAATTTGCTCATCTCTAATCCTCCAATTGTTCTTGTATGGCATACAAATGTCTTCCCATTAGATATACTATATCTTATTTTGAAAAAAAATCAATTACAATTTATATAAACCGTCTATTTTTGTAAAATATTAATAATAGAGTTTCTCGAAATGCATATTATTTCGTCATTTCTTACGTTTTCTATTAGTCTTCATATTCCTCCAGCAATTTAAATAGATCTTCCATTGTTTCAATTTCATTTACCCGATTCCTTAACCGTGCCGCACCGGCAAACCCCGTGGTATACCAGGCAACATGCTTTCTCATTTCACGAATACCAATAAATTCACCTTTATATTCAATTGAAAGGGCTGCATGGCGTAAAATCATCTCCTTAACCTGTGTCAGAGTAGGTTTCTGAATTAATACTCCACTATCAAGATATGCTTTTATCTGCTCAAAGATCCAAGGATTACCTCTGGTTCCTCGTGCCATCATGATACCATCACATCCTGTTTGAGCTATCATTTGCTTTGCATCCTCCGGAGTATAAATATCTCCACTTCCAATTACAGGTATCGTTACAGCCTGCTTTACCGCTCCAATAATCTCCCAATCCGCTTTACCGCTATAATATTGCTCTCTGGTTCTGCCGTGCACCGCAACTGCCGCAGCACCACTTTCCTCAGCAATTTTAGCAACCTCAACTGCATTAATTGCATCTGGCGTAAAGCCTTTACGTATTTTCACAGTCACGGGTTTTTTAATTGCACCTGAAACCATTTTAATAATTTCACCAATGAGCTTAGGATTTTTCATTAACGCAGATCCTTCACCATTATTAACCACCTTTGGCACGGGGCATCCCATATTAATATCTAAAATATCAAAATTGCGTTCTTCCAAACGCTTTGCAGTTTCACTAAGGATTACCGGGTCTGCACCAAATAATTGAAGTGCTGCCGGACGTTCTTTTTCGCCTATGAACAATAAATTCTCTGTGTTCTTATTATTATATTGAACCCCTTTTGCACTGACCATTTCTGTATATACCAAATCAGCACCCTTTTCTTTGCATAGTAATCGAAATGGCAGGTCAGTTACTCCTGCCATGGGTCCAAGTATTAAATTACCTTTTATTTCAACATTTCCAATACGAAAACTCACTTGTTCCTCCTGATTCAATAATTCACCATTATCAAAATGACAATGCTATTATTCTACTTGTCCCTGCCTGATAATGAAAACATTGACTTCATATATAAGCATTATCGCTTATTTTTATCATTTATTATCTTTAAGCCCATTAAAGTAAGGTTAGGATCGTATACCTCAATAATATCAGTTGCATCCGCGATAATCTTACCTAGTCCGCCTGTAGCAACAACTTTACATTTATCAATTCCAGCTTCCCCTAACATTCTTTTCACAATGTATTCTGTTTGACCAATACAACCGAATACCAAACCCGCCTGCATACTGGTTACAGTGTCCTTGGCTAAAATGGTATTTGGCATAGCAATCTCAATCTCCGGAAGCTTTGCCGTATCATTCCAAAGTGCATTGGCAGCAATACGAAGACCAGGGCTCGTCACACCTGCAATAAAAGCACCGTCTTTCGTAATTAGATCATACGTGATTGCTGTACCAAAATCAATCACTAAAACAGGTCCACCATATATTTCATATGCAGCCACAGCATCAACAATTCGGTCTGTTCCAACTTCCTTTGGGTTAGGAACCTGAATTTTTATACCTGTTTTTGTTCCAGACCCCACAATCAACGGTGTAAGATTCAGGTACTTAATAATTGCTGAAGCAAGGGAGTGCATAATCTTGGGTACAACAGAAGCAATCGCTACAGAAGATATCTCTGAATTGCTGATATTTTTCGTTTTCAAGAGATCACAAATCAGCAATCCATACTCATCCGAAGTTCTAGCTATACTGGTTGTCAATCGAAAGGTTGACTTTATTTCAGATTCCTCAATAACACCAATTGTAATATTAGTGTTTCCTACATCAATAACTAATATCATATTGTATTCCTCCAAATTCTATTTAAAAAGCGTTGTATTATCTGGCTATTCTAGTTCTTGTATCTCTTCTCCCAAGAAAAACACCTTGTAATACATCTCTAAAGACTCTAAAAATTCCGCTTTTTCTCTTTGGAGCTGCTTTATTTTCAAAACACTTCCGATTTCATCATAAAGGTAATCGCCTTCTTCTGAATCAACCCTAAACATTAGACTTCCGTCTTCGTCAAATTCCAATGACAGAGTTCCACCGATATCTTCTGTAAATAATACACACATTATTTTAAGCTCCTGCTTTATGATATCCGGGAGCACATTAAAATCCTCATTCAGCCAATATTTCATTTCATAAGCACTACTTGCACATAAAACCACTTTATCCTGATACATTGCACAAACTCCTTTACTATTCTATATTTACCATGATTAGATATTGCTGAATGCATATATAATCGGCTCATAGAGTAAAGAGTTCTGCATGGGTAAGCCTCTGCTACTGATTGCCCAGTGTAGCTACCATAACTGCTTTAATCGTATGCATCCGATTTTCTGCTTCATCAAATATAATATCAGCAAATCGCTCAAACACTTCTTCCGTAATCTCCTTGCCTTTTACTGCAGGAAGACAATGAAGAATAATCGTACTATCCTTCTTTGTTCCAGCAAGCAAAGCATCATTTACCTGATATGGTTTGAGGATTGCAATTCTTTGCTCTGCCAGATCCTCTTCACCCATGGAGCACCATACATCAGTATAAATTGCATCTGCTCCTTCCACCGCTTCTATATTATCAGATATTACAATCTCGCTTCCACTGGCTTTTGCATAGGTTTCACATAAATCAATCAGACTCTTTTCCGGCCAAAGCGACTTAGGAGCTAAAATAGTGAAATGAATTCCCATTTTTGTTGCTCCAATCATCAAACTGTTCGCCATATTGTTTCTTCCATCACCTGCATAGACCAACTTCAGTCCTTTAAGCTTACCAAACTGCTCCTTTAAAGTCAAGAAGTCGGCAAGTATTTGAGTCGGATGGTCTGAATCTGTTAGTCCATTCCATACGGGTACTTTACTGTATTCCGCAAGTTTTTCCACCGTCTCCTGATGATATCCTCTAAATTCTATTCCATCAAACATTCTGCCAAGAACTCTCGCCGTATCTTCGACGCTTTCCTTATGCCCTAATTGAATGTCATCTTTACTTAAATATTCTGGATGTGCACCCTCATCAATACATCCAATTGTAAATGCACAACGTGTTCTAGTTGAAGGTTTTTCAAAAATCAAAGCAATATTCTTTCCTTTTAAACTATTCCCTGTTATACCCTGCTTCTTTTTATTCTTTAACTCTGCCGCCAGCTCCAATAAGTAACCTATCTCCTCTGATGAGTAATCCTTCAGTGTTAAAAAACTACGTCCTTTTAAATTCATAAATCCTCCCATCTGCCAAAGTATTATCTTCCTACTTTGATTTAATATAAAATTAATATTTATGCTTTATTTTGTTTATTTATACATTATTCTTATTTGTCACAATTGTCAAGAATAAATATAAATAAACTTGCAGATGGGAGGCCTATTAAATAAGATTTCTATCTAACTGGAAAAACACGCTGCGCGAGTTTCTCCAATTAGCACGGGTGCGTTCGTATAAAAAGAAAAGATAACAGCTTCCCTGCCTCTTAGCAGGGGAGCTGTTATCCTTTCAATACGTACTACTATTTATATAGGACACATCTGCTTAGTCTATGTCACTCTTACCAACCTCTGTCAGCGATTTCACCAATCCTGCTAAGCCCTGAATTTCAGAAGGAATGATAATCTTAGTAGCCTTACCATCTGCCGCTTTAGCAAATGCCTCCAGGCTCTTTAACTGTATAACTGCATTTCCTGGTGCTGCTTCATTTAAGAAACGAATACCATCCGCGTTTGCTTTCTGAATTGTGATTATTGCTTCCGCCTGTCCTTCTGCCTCACGAATCGTCGCTTCTTTTTTCGCTTCAGCTCTAAGAATTGCTGCCAGCTTCTCACCTTCTGCATCTAAGATTGCAGATGCTTTTTTACCTTCTGATACAAGAATAGCAGACTTTTTCTGTCCTTCTGCATTAATAATAGACTCTCTTCTTTCTCTTTCCGCTTTCATCTGTTTTTCCATTGCATCCTGAATAGCGGAAGGAGGAATAATGTTTTTAAGCTCCACACGATTTACTTTAATACCCCAAGGATCCGTAGCTTCATCAAGCGTAACTCTCATTTTTGTATTAATGATTTCTCTTGAGGTCAGTGTTTCGTCAAGCTCAAGATCACCAATAATATTTCTCAAGGTAGTTGCTGTAAGATTTTCAATAGCATTAAGTGGATGCTCAACACCATAAGCATATAACTTAGGATCTGTAATTTGATAGAATACAACGGTATCTATTTTCATAGTAACGTTGTCCTTCGTAATAACAGGTTGAGGAGCAAAGTCAATTACTTGTTCTTTCAAAAGTACATTTTTTGCTACCCTATCAATTAATGGCATTTTTACATGAATACCTACGCTCCAGGTTGCCTGATATCCTCCCAAACGTTCAAGAACATATGCATGTGCTTGAGGTACAATACGAATACAGGATGCTGCAACGAGTAATACAATAATAAATAAAATAATCAGTAATACAACAGGTTCCATTCTATCTCCTCCTATAATATAAAATTATTTACATTAAGTGTTTTCACACATAACATTTCATTCCTTATTACCACTATCCATTACTAATCTTTTCAGACGCAGCACTTGTATCAGCAGCAGCTGCTTTTGTAACAACTAATTTAACGCCGGTAATTGCTTGTACCGTTACAATTGAGCCCTTTTCTATTCTGCTGCCATCTAAAGTCTTTGCTGACCATTCCTGTCCATCCACAGTTACCTGACCGGCAGGTTTTAAATTATCAATCGTAACTATAACCACGCCGTTTTTCCCAATTACACCTTCATAGTTTGTCTTAACTCGCTTGGGATTATAATATTTTAAGACCAAAGGTCTTGTAAAAATTAATAATACTAGGGATACTGTTAAAAACACTATAACTTGTAATATAAGGTTGTCTTCTGCTACTAAGGATACGAAGAATGCTATTAATGCACCTCCGGAAAACCATATTGTAATTAATCCAAGTGTAAAAATTTCAATTAATAATAATGCCGATAAAATAATTAACCAATAAATTGATGCCAACGTAATTCCCCCTTCTTCGTCATTTACTTCATTTTACTAAATCCTACACCGCTTTACAATAGTAATGATTTCATTTTAATAATATTCTAACCTTTGGCTAATAATTACCTGTTCTTGCCAAGCCATAGAGACTATACAACAAAAAAGCCGCTTATTCTGGACTATTAATCCAAAACAAATGGCTTTCCTTCACGGCTATATAATGAGATATAACCTAACAATCATTATATCTTTCATTTTTATATATGTAGTATATTATAATTGCTGATAACCATTATCCTTTACCCCAAGTTGTATGGTAAGATTACCGTTTCTACAGCGGAGTTCATCAATAAATTCCTTTTCTGACGCACCCTTTTTCAATATAACATCATAGACAATCTCAAATAAAGTTCCCATATTAATTGTTTTCACTCTCTGCATAACACAATACTCTGTATATTTTTTCATAATATCGTCAAACAGATCCTGATAATTCATATCTTCAGGTACTGTAATTCTTAATCTCTTCTCTTGCTGTGCAGTTACGCCATATCCTGATTTCTTAATCACAATAATTGCAAGACCGATAACTACAGCTACAACAGCTCCTAAGGTAATATAACCCAAACCTATTGCCAATCCAACTGACATCGTTACAAACACATAGGAAATATCTTTAGAATCTCCTGGGATGCTACGAAAACGTACTAACGTAAAAATTCCAGCCATAGAGAAAGCCCTGGCTAAATTGCCTCCTATCAATAAAATTACAACTGCAACAATGGTAGGCAGAATTACAATACTCATAATAAAGCTTGCTGAACGTTCTCTTTTCGGTGTTGTTATTAAGTAAGATAAACTGATAACAAAACCAAGCACTAAAGCCACTCCAATACTAATTAAGGTATTACTAACACTAATAGAAACATCAGCTGTTGATGAAACGCTATTTAATATAGAATCAAACATGGATGTCCTTCCTCCTAAGCATAAATTTTATTACTAAGATATGGCATATGTTCTGTAGCCATTAATTTCCTGTATTCTGTGCCATATTTTGAAAACGAAGTAGAATATAACTTATACTTTGAAAGTATTTGTGCAAACCACAATGGGACCCCATCTTTAATTTTCACTTCCATAATCCATTCGTCTTTTGACAAGAGCGGTTCCCCAAAATTACCGATATCTAATCCTAGATTATCCCGCCTCGTACGAATATTGGTATCAAATGTAACGCGGAAACTTCGATCCTCTTTACTAAACATAGCATCCCTTTCATAAGACAGAAAGAGTGCCGGTTGTAATGCAGGGTAACGCTGCAGGAAGAAGTCTATCTCATTTAAGATTTGCTCATTCATAATACCATTCGCCATGGGCTTATGCTTTGTATCAATGTAATGATAAGCATCCTCTAAAATAATCGAGGTTCTTCTTTTATTAACCCTGCCATTGTATTTCTTCTTAATTTCAAGATATACCTTATCCGTAGGATTAGCTACCCCATAACTTCTTAATCGAAGCTTCTCCTTGTACATTGGTTTCTCAATTGATCTGCTGATAATCTGATTATCCGGAGTATCATAATAAATATTGCAAATAGTATAAAAATCACCATTTCGACTATGCTCATCAACTTCCATATATTCCGAAAGTTGAACTTTTAACTGTCTATAGGTTTCATCAGAAATTATAAATTTCTTTTCATACCTATTAAATACCTCAATTGCCATAACCCCACATCCCCTTAAATACATTAAGCAGACTTCCCTTTTTCTGCTCATGCATATTTTAACACATATTTGTGTAAATTTTGTGTTAAATTTTACATTTCTTAAGATAGACGACGCTGTCTTGCAGCTTCGTACATTAAAATCGCCGCAGCAATAGCGGCATTCAGTGATTCCACCTGTCCAGCCATGGGAATCTTTATTAATTTATCTGCTTCCTGCACTGCTCTCTCAGAAAGTCCGTTTGCTTCATTTCCAATGAGAAAGGCACATTTACCTTTAAAATAATTCTCTGCATCATAGCTGGCTCCCATTAGATGCGCAGCAAACACAGTAATACCCTGCTCTTTAGTTTGAGATATTGTATGGTAGAAATCCTTTGCCTGATAAAAAGGCATTCGATAAATAGATCCCATAGTGGAGCGTATTACTTTGGGATTATAGATATCAACCGTCGAATCGCCAAATATAATTCCCGTGATTCCTGCCCCCTCGGCAGTTCGAATCATAGTCCCCATATTGCCTGGATCTCTGATATCTTCCAATAGTAATAAACAGGCATCCGGTGCTTTTAACAAATCCTCTAATTGATAATTTGCTTGCTTTACTGTCGCCAAAATTCCTTGTGGAGTCTTAGTCTCTGATACTTCTTTAAAAACAGAGTCCGTAAGAAGTTCATATTCTATTCCATCAAAGTATTTGGGTGCATCCTTTATTACTTCTTGATAAAAACTTTCTGAGGCATAGGCTTTGATTACTAAACCAAGTGCCTTTGCCTCATCAAACATTTTTATTCCTTCAATCACAAAGATTCCCTGTTCATCTCTGGCTTTTGCTTTTTTTTGAAGCAAAACAAGGTTCTTAACCTGAGCATTACTTGGACTACTGATTGTATATTTAGGTTTCATAAAGATTTTATCCTTCTTGCAGATTACTAAGCTTAGCAGCCTGATCAGCTGCAATTAAGCTATCAATAATTTCTTGAATATCACCATTCATAACTGCATCCAACTGATGCACGGTAAGCTTAATTCTATGATCGGTACAACGTCCCTGTGGGAAGTTATAGGTTCTGATTTTTTCTGATCGGTCGCCTGTTCCAACTTGGCTCTTTCTTGCCTCTGCTTCTGCACTCTGTGCCTTTTCTAATTCCATTTCATATAACTTGGAACGAAGAACACGGATTGCTTTGTCTTTATTCTTTAATTGTGATTTCTCATCCTGACAGGAGATAACAATACCAGTAGGTATATGAGTCAAACGAACTGCAGAGTCAGTTGTATTAACGCACTGTCCACCATTACCGGAAGAACGGAATACATCAAACTTACAATCATTTAAGTCAAGATCTACATCGACTTCTTCTGCTTCAGGCATAATTGCTACCGTAGCTGTTGAGGTATGAATTCTTCCGCCTGATTCCGTAACCGGTACACGTTGTACACGGTGCACACCGCTTTCATACTTGAGTTTAGAATATGCTCCTTTACCGATTACCATAAATATTACTTCTTTAAATCCGCCTATTCCATTTTCATTCAAAGTCATCATATCAATTTTCCAACGATGGCGTTCTGCATACATTACATACATACGGTATAATTCTGCAGCAAATAAAGCTGCCTCATCACCACCAGCACCGCCACGAATTTCCACAATAACGTTCTTGTCATCATTAGGGTCTTTGGGTAAAAGGAGAATTTTAAGTTCTTCTTCAATTTGAACCAAACGCTGCTTACAATCGTTTAATTCTTCTTTTGCCATTTCACGAAGTTCCTCATCACTTTCTTCTGAAAGCATAGTGAGACTATCTTCAATATTAACCTGTGTTGTCTTGTATTCTTTGTATTTTTCAACGATATCCGTAAGATCTGCATGTTCCTTACGAAGATTTCTGTAGCGTTGCTGATCGTTCATAACGCTGGGATTCATGAGCTCTTCTTCCAACTCCTGATATCGTATTAAAATATCTTCTAACTTATCAAACATATGAATAACTCCTCCGATAAAAATCCTTTACCCGTAATTGTTACCTTACGGTATATCTTTATAACATCTACTTACTTGATTTATATAAAATCTTAAGAAATACTGGCTGATACCACTCTATCATGCCCACTTAGATCCTTAATTACTTTAATATTTTCATAACCCTGTGTGTATAAAATATGCTCCACAGCCTTACCTTGATCATGACCAATCTCAAAGAACAGATATCCTTTTGGCTTTAAAAATCTCTTGGATTCCATCGCAATATTGCGGTAGAATACAAGTCCATCCAAATCACCATCCAGAGCAAGCAGGGGTTCATGATCCTTAACCTCCGGCATCAACCCTTCAATATCACCTGTTGGAATATAGGGCGGGTTAGAAACTATAATGTCATAGCTTCCTTCCACCTTTTCAAATAGATTGCTTTGAATAAATTCTATATTTACTATATGCTTTCTGGCATTTTTTGCTGCAATCAGCAGAGCTTGATCCGATACATCTACACCAACTGCTTTCTTTAAGGAACTTAGCTTTGCGAGACTTATAATAATGCAGCCCGATCCGGTACACATATCAAGAACTTCTTTATGTTCACAGATCTTCAAAACTTCTTCCACAAGGATTTCCGTATCCTGCCTTGGGATTAGTACATCCTTACTGACCTCAAATTCCAGTCCCATGAACTCCTGATTTCCAATTAAGTGCTGCAATGGAATATGACTTGCACGCTGTATAATCAGTTCTTCATAATGCAGTTTTTCGTTCTCAGGTACAGAGGAATCCTGTTGTAAAAAATAATCCATTCTTTTCATATGAAAAACATGTTCTAACAGATACCAAGCATCAATCTCAGCATCTTCTATTTTCTGTTGCTTTAGTCTTATCACTGCTGCCTGAAGCAACTCTTTATAAGTACTCATCAAATACCCTCTATTAATATTTAATTAACCTACCTATTTACTACATCCGGTGGTCCATTATCAAAGAACTTATCCAAAGCCTTTAGAATTTCATCATCCTCTTCTTCTGCGTGTTTTGCAACAGAAGGTTTTGCTTTTGGCACGCTTTTTTGCTCAATCACCTGAGACTCACCAGTCTCTTTTAATTCCTTACTTTGTTTTAATTCACCAGGTTTTGCTGTCCCATTTCGTTTCTTCGTATTATTTGAATTACTGCCAGTTCCATTCCCTTTTACAACTGCCGCCTTCTCTTTTGCTTTTGTTCCAGCCGCTTTAGCCTTAGTGCCTTTCCCATCAGCTTTTGCTAGAAATGCTTTCCAGTCATAAACACTTTCTACTGACTTTATCGCCACTTCAATCATGGAGTCATCTGGCTCTTTTGTTGTCAGGCTTTGCATCCATAGTCCCGGCATACTAAGAATCTCTACAACCTTGCCTTCACTCTTTCCTGCAAGGCGAATAAATTCATAAGAAATACCTGCTATAAAGGGAACTAATAATACTCTTGATATTATCTTAAGAAATACATCGTTAATTGGTATTATTAAAAAAATAATTAAGCTAATGAGGATTACAAGCAGCATAAAGCTTGTACCACAACGCTTATGTAATTTAGATTGCCATCTAATATTCTCAACGGTAAGCTCAAAGCCGTTCTCCATGCAGTTAATTGTTTTATGTTCTGCACCGTGATACATAAACACTCTTTTAATTTCTTTCATCTGTGAAGCTAATATAACATAACCAATGAAAATACCCAAACGTACAAAGCCTTCAATTAAGGTAATAACAAAATTACTCTCTATAAATGTCTTAAAAAGATTCGTAACAAGTACAGGCAGTACCATGAAAAGAGCAATTGACAATCCAATGGATAGAACAACTGCCAGCAACATTAAAAGGGCATTGCTCTTATTCCCTTTTTCAACATCCAGTATTGGTGTATTCTTAAGAGGATGACCGTCATTTGTGTCATCTACTTTTGCTGCTGATACTTCTTCTATTTCAAAATCTTGCTCCGAAGTTTTAGATCTTTTCTTCTTGCTTTTATTAACTTCTTCCTCATCTTCAAAAAAGCTCGCAGAAAAATTAAGGACCTTAACTCCGATTACCATTGAATCAACAAATGCAAGCATTCCACGAAAGACTGGTAGCTTAAACAATTTTACCTTGTCAGAAAAATCTTTGTGTGTACTTTTTTCCACAACAATTTCATTATTCGGCTTTCGAACAGCAATGGCGTACTGATCTTTGTTCTTCATCATAACGCCTTCCATCACAGCCATTCCGCCAATACCTGATGGTCTCATCCTTACACCTGAACCTTTCCATTTGGCTGTAGTTTATTAACTACTTTCGTTTCTAATCTATGGATAAAGCACCCATAGTCTATTCCATATTTTTAAGTATTACCGTCTTTAATTGTTGTAACTATTCCGAACCAAGCTCAAAAACCTACGGTTCCTCGCTGTTTGGCTCTCGTCAAACAATAATAATAAAAATAACCTTTAGAACGCAAACTTTCAAAGCTTATTTTTATCATTATGTCTGGTTCTGTGCTGAAACGAACTATTTAAAAATAGGCTGAGGACGTACCTCAACCCAATTTTAATCACTTTAGTTGTCATGTCATTTCATGTCTGTTAACAATAAACGCAACCTGTAATAATACAGTATGCAGTATCAAGCCTATATTCTTCAATAGATACTTCTATCTACAAGATGAATTATTTATCTTGATTCAAACCATATCTACGGTTGAACTTATCGATAGCACCACGAGCAGTTGCAGCCTTAACCTGTCCAGTGTAGAATGAATGACACTTGGAACAGATTTCTGTATGGATATCGCTCTTGGTTGATCCTGTTACAAATTCGTTACCGCAGTTGCAAACAACTTTAGCCTGATGATATTTGGGATGGATTCCTTCTTTCATGTTTTCACCTCTTTACGATCTAATAGAATTATCTATTGGAATTATTTTTTATTATCTAGCAAGATAAAGATGTCCAAATGACCTCTTCATCCTAATAAACAGCTTTTTTATTATAGCATAGGTCATTTGCTAATGCAATACCCTAAAAAACGATTTTAGTCTTTTTGATTGTCTCAATAAACTCCACATTTGTCTTAGTTTTAAAGAACATATCAATAATTCGTTCTAATGCTTCATCCGATTTCATTCCACCTAGTGCCTTGCGCATCAGATACGTCGCCTCCATCTCTGGCTGTGACAGAAGTAAATCCTCTCTTCTGGTGCTGGATCTTGGCAGATCAATTGCAGGGAATATTCGTTTTTCAGATAAGCTTCGATCAAGCACTAACTCCATATTACCAGTTCCCTTGAATTCTTCAAAAACAACATCATCCATCCTACTGCCGGTATCAACTAATGCAGTGGCTAATATAGTAAGACTACCGCCTTCACGCATATTTCTTGCAGCTCCGAAAAACTTCTTCGGCATGTGAAGTGCAGCTGGGTCAAGACCACCTGATAGCGTTCTTCCGCTTGGTTGAACAGTAAGGTTATAAGCTCTTGCCAGTCTTGTTATGCTATCGAGTAATATAATAACATCTTGTTTATGCTCGACAAGTCTTTTTGCACGTTCGATAACCATTTCGGATACTCTCTTATGATTATCTGGAAGTTCATCAAAGGTAGAGTAAATTACCTCAACATTTCTTCCTTCTATGGATTCCTTAATATCAGTAACTTCTTCCGGACGCTCGTCAATTAAAAGAATAATTAACTTCATATCTGGATGATTTCTCGTTACTGCCTTGGCAATCTGTTTGAGTAATGTGGTCTTACCCGTCTTTGGCTGGGATACAATCATACCTCTTTGCCCCTTACCAATCGGAGAAATCAAATCCACCATTCTCATGGAAACCCCTGCTCCCGGAGTTTCAAGATGTATTCTTTCATTCGGAAAAACAGGTGTCAAATCTTCAAATCTCTTACGTTTGCCAGCTTCTGCCGGATGAAAACCATTGACTGACTTCACATATAAAAGAGCACTAAACTTTTCATTTTGATTGCGTACTCTTGTATTACCCGAAACTATATCACCAGTTTTCAAATTAAAGCGTCGGATCTGCGCAGGCGATACATATACATCATTCTCACCAGGAAGATAATTATCACAGCGAATGAAACCATACCCATCTGGTAATACCTCTAAGATACCTACCTTAGTTTCTCCGCTGTCTAGCTGATCCATCTCATTATTGGAGGCAGATGGCTTTCTATCTTCTCTTGGTACAAACTGCGTGGAATCAAAAGGTTGTGTTTCACTCCTATTAAAATCGATCTTTTGTACTTGTTCTGTTCTTGCCGCCTGCTCTATTCTTTCACTCTGATCCACTCTCACAGTTTGCTCTGCCCTCGGAGCTTGTTCCACTTTAGAAGAACTATCCAGTCTTGCAGATTGTTCCAGTCTAGATCCTTGCTCTGCCCGTTGGCTTTGCTGCGGTCTTATTGACTGTGACCTTTGTTCATACTTTTGTGCTTGCTCCGGTCTAGGGCTTCTGCTTCCTGCAGACTGTCTTACTGGTACCTGCTCTGTTTGCCTTGGCTTCTGCTGTGGCATTACATTTTTCTGTGTTTCCGCTTGATTCGCCATTCCTGATGTTTCTTTCTTCTCTTCCTTTGCTTCTACTTTTACCTCATTACTAATTTCTTTTTTTACTTCTTCTTTCTTATCCACAGAATCCTCTTTAATTAAAAGTTCTATAAGATCGCTTTTCTTGAAAGAAGTAATGTTCTTCATTCCCTTTTCCTTTGCCAGCTCACGTAAATTGGCAAGGGTCATTGTATCATATTGATTGTTCATTCTTGCTGCTCCTTTAATTTAAATTGGATTCTCTTACGGGATAATTAAGAATAGATTCAGAAATTTATAAGTGATGGATATATCCAAAGATAATCCTTAATCATGCTTCTTAAGCAAATGGACGGAAATAACTAAGATAAATTTTTCACATTTTCCTTGATAGGATGTCAGTTGACTAAGTCCAATTATACATCAAGTATAGGATAAAAGAAAGTATTTTCTTCAAAAACATACTATTCCTTAACATTATTCCTGGCTACATTGTTTTGTGGGAAAATGATATCTTGATTTACCAAATTTATAGTGATATGATTACTTTGCATTTAATAGGTAGTAATTCTTTGCCTACGAACAAATCAAACGACATTCCCAGCAAATCTTTGGATAGATTTATGGGGAAACGGAGGAAAGAAATGGATAAAAGGGAACAAGCCTTACATATGCATGAATTATGGTGTGGTAAACTTGAAACAACTTCAAAATGTAATGTTAAATCAAGAGAAGACTTGGCAATCGCTTATACCCCTGGTGTGGCAGAACCCTGCAGGGAAATTGCAGCGGATAAAGAGATGGCTTACCAATATACAATAAAAGCGAATACAATTGCAGTTATTTCAGATGGAAGCGCGGTACTTGGACTAGGTAACATCGGTCCCTATGCTGCTATGCCCGTTATGGAAGGCAAGGCAATTCTTTTCAAAGAATTCGGTGGCGTTAATGCTTTTCCCATCTGTCTTGATACACAGGACACGGAACAAATCATACAGACAATTGTGGCACTTGCTCCAGCATTTGGCGGCATTAATCTCGAGGATATCTCCGCACCAAGATGCTTTGAAATTGAGGATAGATTAAACAAATTATTAGATATTCCTGTCTTTCATGATGATCAGCACGGTACAGCAATTGTTGTTCTTGCCGGTGCCATAAATGCGCTCAAGGTTACAAACAAAACAAAAGAAACCTGTAAGGTTGTAGTAAATGGTGCAGGCTCTGCCGGCATTGCTATTGCTAAATTACTTCTTACCTACGGCTTCTCACAAATTACTTTATGCGACCGTAACGGGATTATATCAAAGAGCTATGTTGGTCTAAATTGGATGCAGGAACAAATGTTGTCTGTAACTAATCTTGATAATAAAAATGGAACTTTAGCCGATGCCCTCCAGGGTGCTGATCTTTTTGTGGGTGTTTCGGCACCAAATATCCTAACTGCTGAAATGGTTTCCTCCATGAATCAGGATGCCATTATATTTGCAATGGCAAATCCGGTTCCTGAAATTATGCCAGATATCGCAAAAGCAGCCGGGGCTAAGGTTGTAGCAACAGGCCGTTCTGATTTCCCAAATCAAGTAAATAATGTAGTCGCATTCCCTGGCATTTTTAAAGGAGCTTTAGAAGGTCGCGCAAAGCAAATCACAGATGACATGAAACTCGCTGCTGCCTTGGCAATTGCTGATTTAGTAGATACAGAAGAGTTAAGTGAAAATAATATTATGCCTCAACCCTTTGACCCAAGAGTTTGTGCAGCTGTTAGCAATGCAGTGAAGGCACACATTAGAAAGTAGAGCTTATTTACATGTGGGATAATAAGAGATATCATTCCCTAAATTATGATTTAAAAAGGTGTTATGGAACAAAATTATATAAGTTATCTTTAAATGCTGGAATGAGCTGTCCAAATCGGGATGGTACTCTTGGCACAAGAGGCTGTATCTTTTGCAGCGAAGGAGGCTCCGGAGACTTTGCTTCTTCTGCTAGTCTATCTATTACCGAACAAATAGAAGCAGCAAAGCAGCTTATTGCTTCTAAACTAAAAAATCACGAGAGCGTGAAATATATCGCTTACTTTCAAGCATATACCAATACCTATGCTCCGGTCTCTTATTTAACTACCATCTTTTTAGAGGCAATCAATCATCCAGATATTCAAATTTTATCCATAGCAACCAGACCGGATTGTCTGGAGGAAGAGATTTTAGAGTTACTATCTTCTTTAAATAAAATTAAGCCCGTTTGGATTGAACTCGGTTTACAAACGATTCATGAAGAAAGTGCTAAATATATACGAAGAGGCTACTCCTTACCTCTATTTGAAGAAAAGGTGAATAGACTTAATAGCATAGGTATAAAGGTTATCGTTCATACTATACTAGGCTTGCCAAAGGAAACCAAACATGATATGTTAAAAACCATGGAATATATCTCCAGCTTACCCGTCTGGGGCATAAAGCTTCAGTTACTTCACATATTAAAGAATACTGATCTTGGAACAGAATTTGAAAAGGGAGAACTGGCAGAACCTCTAACTCTGGATGAATATATCGATATTGTTCTCTTATGTTTAGAACATCTTAGAGATGATATTGTGGTTCATCGCATTACAGGGGACGGACCTAAAAAGCTATTACTGGCACCCTTATGGAGTGCAAATAAAAAGCTGGTCCTTAACCGTCTTCACAATGAAATGAATATAAGAGACAGTTATCAAGGTAAAAGCTACAATTCCAGCTGCTAATGTGTTTTAGATACGTGTGAAACTTAATAGTTATACTGATTTTGTAAATATCATAATAGCTTTTCATAAGGAGGTTACAATGCAATCTGATACCTTTATGTTATATAAACTAATGATTCTTTATATCCTTAGCAAAGTTAAATTCCCATTAACCAACGCTCAATTAACAGCTTTTATCCTAGAGAAGGAATATACAACTTATTTTAATTTACAGCGGGCAATCTCAGAATTAATTGATGATGCCTATCTATCCTCTAAAACCATCCGCAACAGTTCTTTATATCAAATTACGGAAAGTGGTTTAGAGACTCTGCTCTTCTTCGATAATATGATTTCCAAAGGCATCAGGGAAGATATTGAAGCTTATCTGACTGAAAACAAATATGAACTTCAGGAGGAATTATCAACCCCTGCTGAATACTATCAGGTTAAGAAAGGGGAATTCGCAGCCCATATGAGTGTAATTGAGCGCGATACCTCTATTATCGATTTAACCTTAATTGTTACTACAGAGGAAGAGGCTTCTAAGCTTTGTGCTAATTGGAGAGAAAAAAGCTCGGACGTTTACGCCTATTTAATGTCAGTCATGCTGGAAAATAAATAAACTGTTTTGTTACCTTTTTAAAACCTACTACAAGAAAAATCATAAACAAGATGAGACGACAAGTCGTTTCACTTGTCATGAATATAAAACCCGGAGCAGCCTTTGATGCGCTCCCTTCTAAGTACACAAGTCCAATTGTCTACCAGCTGGGAATCACTTCAATTTACTCCGGGTTATTTATATTAACCTATTAATACATGTCCTATATATGCGCTTGCATTAGCTTCTATCAGAATTTGCTTCTACTATTTTATCAGCATTCAAATTCTCATCTAACTCCGTATTCTCCACTAAATTTACGTTATGATGCACTGCTTCATTTACTTCTGTATTCTCAGCCACATTCAGGCCACAGATTTCTTCAATGCATGCCCATATTTCTTCTCTTCCTTGCTTTGATAAAGAGGAGAAGGGTATCATCTTTGTTCCTGGAACCACTCCGAGACCTTGTCGTATTAATTTCAACTGCTTATCCTTTTGGCTGCGATTAATTTTATCAAGCTTAGTGGCTATGATAATTGGCTGAAAACCTTGATAAACCACCCAATCATACATTATCTTATCATTCTCAGATGGCTCATGTCGTATATCCAGTAAAAGAAAGACCGCCTTTAGCTGTCCTGAGGTTTTAAGATACTTCTCGATCATCTTCCCCCATTTTTCTTTTATCGAAGCTGACACTTTTGCATACCCGTAACCTGGAAGATCTACATAATAGAGTTCCTTATTAATATTATAGAAATTAATGGTCTGGGTTTTGCCTGGTTGTCCAGAGGTTCTAGCCAGGGATTTCCTATTCATGAGCGCATTGATTAAGGAGGATTTCCCAACATTGGATTTGCCTGCAAAGGCAACCTCTGGATGCTCATTTATCGGAAGAACACTGGTTATGCCACAGACAGTTTCTAGTTCCGCACTTTTAATAATCATGGTACGTTTCCTTTCCATTTGAAATATCGCATTAACTTTATTTAAAAAGGCTGCTGCAACACTTTTGAAAGATTGCAGCAGCCTTTTGCAATTATTAATTACGCTATTTCATCCTTACTTTTCTTACTGGACCGTTTTGCTATTGGCTTTCTTGCAACATTCTCCGTGGACAAAACTACCTTTGGTTTCTCGGTTCCCTGTACTGCTTCCTTTGTTATAATGCATTTTTCTGCCTGCATATCAGAAGGAATATGATACATGGAATCCATCATAACAGCTTCCATAATGGCACGAAGACCTCTGGCACCAATTTTTCGTTTAAAGGATTGCTTTGCAATTTCTTTTAGCGCATCCTCTTCAAATTCAAGTTCAACGCCATCCATTTCAAACAACTTTTTATACTGTTTGGATATTGCATTCTTAGGTTCAGTCAGAATACGAACCAATGCCTCTTCATCCAACATATCAAGTGCAACCGGCACTGGAACACGTCCGACGAACTCTGGAATTAAACCATATTTAATTAAATCCTGCGGCATTACCTGACGGAATAATTCTCCGACATTTACTTTATCCTTCTCCATGATCTGTGCATTAAAACCAATGGATTTCTGACCTGTTCTAGCTTCAATTATTTTTTCAAGTCCATCAAAAGCACCGCCACAGATGAATAAGATGTTGGTCGTATCAATCTGTATAAATTCCTGATGTGGATGCTTTCTGCCACCCTGCGGTGGTACAGAGGCTACCGTACCTTCCAGTATCTTAAGTAAAGCTTGCTGTACGCCTTCACCGGATACATCTCTGGTAATCGAGGTATTCTCTGATTTTCTTGTAATTTTATCAATTTCATCAATATAAATAATACCAAATTGTGCCCGTTCAATATCAAAATCTGCCGCTTGAATAATCTTTAAAAGAATATTCTCAACGTCCTCACCGACATATCCTGCTTCTGTTAGTGCAGTAGCGTCTGCAATTGCAAATGGTACATTTAACAATTTGGCAAGTGTTTGAGCTAAATAAGTCTTACCTGAACCGGTAGGTCCTATCATCAAAATATTACTTTTCTGAAGCTCTACATCCAAATCCTTTTCAGCAAGAACTCTTTTATAGTGATTATATACTGAGACTGCAAGTACTTTCTTGGCTTCATCCTGTCCAACCACATGCTGATCTAGAAAAGCCTTGATTTCCATGGGTTTTAACAGATTAATATCTGTGTTTAACGTAGTATCGCCTTCAAATTCTTCTTCAATTATTTCACTGCATATTTCAATACATTCATCACAGATATATACACCTGGTCCGGCAATCAGCTTTCTAACCTGATCCTGTGTTTTGTTACAAAAAGAACATCTCAGTTGTTTTCTGTCATCAACTTTTCCTGCCAATACGTTATCACCTCATTTTCTTTGTCATGCAAAGGATTTCAGTAATTATCTGCTAACGAAAATTCCATCAATAATACCGTATTCACGGGCTTCTTCAGCACTCATATAATGATCTCTTTCGGTATCAACTTCAATAACTTCCAAAGGTTTTCCTGTATTCTTTGCTAAAATTTCGTTCAGTTTCTTTCTTGTCTTAATGATGTTATCTGCAACAATCTTAATATCTGTTGCCTGACCTCTGGCACCGCCGGATGGCTGATGAATCATTACTTCCGCATTAGGAAGTGCAAATCTTTTGCCTTTTGCTCCACCGGAAAGAAGGAATGCGCCCATACTTGCAGCCATACCAATACAGATTGTAGATACATCACATTTAATATAATTCATAGTATCATAGATTGCCATACCAGCTGTTACAGAACCACCGGGGCTATTAATATAGAAGTTAATATCCTTACCTGGATCTTCTGATTCTAAAAATAATAACTGTGCAACAATTAAACTTGCTGTTACATCATTTACTTCTTCCCCGAGGAAAATGATTCTTTCTTTTAAAAGTCTGGAATAGATGTCGTAGCTTCTCTCACCACGGCTTGTTTGTTCAATGACATAAGGTACTAAACTCATACATTTATCCTCCTTATTTGTACTTCATTCGTATTAATAATTTATGCTATTACACTTCTTTAGACTGTGCAACTACAAAATCAACAGCCTTTTGAACTGCAAGATCAGCTTTAATTTGTTCTTTTTCCTTCTCACCGATTAACTCTTTGAGCTTATCAGCTTCCATCTGATACATTACTGCCATATCAGTAAGTTCTTTTTCTAATTCTTCTTCGCTAACTTCAATATTTTCTAACTTAGCGATTGATTCTAATACTAATCTGCTCTGAATGCGCTTAAGAGCCTGTGGGTGTAAGCTTTCAAGGAATTTATTAGCGTCCATTCCTGTGAACTGGAAGTACTGTTCAATATTAAGTCCTTGATACTGAATTCTCTGTGCGAAATCATCTGCCATCTGATTAACCTGTACTTTAATCATCGGCTCTGGAATATCCATTGTTGAATTTTCAATAATCTTATCAACAATTTCATTCTCTTTTGCTGTCTTTAACTCTTTCTCTTTGCTTTCCTTAATTGTAGCCTTGATACTCTCTTTATATTCATCTAAAGTATCAAATTCAGAAACATCCTGTGCAAAATCATCATCAAGCTCTGGAAGTTCCTTCACTTTAATTTCTTTCACTACAACCTTGAAAAGTGCTGGTTTACCTGCAAGTTCTGCTGCCTGGTACTGCTCTGGGAAGGTAACATTAACATCTACTTCTGCACCAATTTCCTTGCCAATTAACTGCTCTTCAAAGGTATCAATAAAGGAATGAGAGCCAATTGTAAGAGAATAATCTTCTCCCTTACCACCTTCAAAAGGCACACCATCAACAAATCCTTCAAAGTCAATTACAGTGATATCGCCATCCATTACCGCTCTATCTTCTACTGTAATCGTTCTGGAATTCTGCCCGCGTTCTTTGTTAATCTTCTCTAAAATCTCTTCTTCTGTTACACTGGCTTCCTTCTTTTCAACTTCAATACCCTTGTAATCTCCTAAAGTAACTTCAGGTTTTACTGCTACTTCTGCTGTAAAGATGAAGGTCTGACCCTTCTCAACTTGAACAATATCAATTTCTGGTCTGGATACGATATCTAAACCGCTTTCTTCTACTGCTTTCTCATATGCCTCTGGAATTAACTCGTTTGCTGCATCCTCATAGAATACACTTGCGCCATACATCTTCTCAATAATTGCGCGTGGAGCTTTTCCTTTTCTAAATCCTTGAACATTAAGCTTTCCCTTGTTTTTCTGGTAAGCTTTCTGTAAAGCTTTTTCAAAATCTTCTGCGGAAGCTTCTATTGTAAGCTTTGCCATGTTCTTCTCTAATTTTTCAACTTGTAAACTCATTTTATTCCTCCGTTTTTGTTTTGGAGGAATTTTATTCCTCCGATATTCTTTTTGGAGGAACTTCATTCCTCCGATTTTCTATAATAATGTACTTCATTATTGCTTACCGGGACACTATAATTCTTCGAGCAAAAGTACACTCTGCCTAAACTACAGGCAATTTGACATTAGTATATTATAACATAATGATTCTGTAAATACCACAATTAATAAATTATTTATTAAACAGTTCAGCCATGCAAGTTTTTAATACAATATGTAAGAAAGCTTGCTTTCAATTACATATTGTATTAAAAACTTGTAGGGCGCTCTGCCATTAGCGAGATTTAGCGAAGCGAAATCGAGCTAATGGCTGAACTGTTATTTAACAAAACTTCATGAAAGCTTGCTTTCAAATACATATTGCATAAATAACTTGTAAGGCGCTCTGCCCTTAGCGAGATGCAGCGAAGCGAAATCGAGCTAATGGCTGAACTGTTATTTTACATGCCCCTGCTGTTTCATGACACCAACAACCCTGTCTACCAGGTTTCTGCAAAGTTCCTGGGTCTCTGCCTCAACCATGACTCTTACTACAGGTTCCGTACCACTTTCTCGTACCAGAATCCTCCCATTGCTTCCAAGTTCTTCTTCAATTTGAGCTACTATTTTAATAACTTCGTTGTCTTCCCGCGCTTCTTTTTTATTGTTTACTTTTACATTTTCTAAGATTTGCGGATAAATAATTACTTCTTTGTGAAGTTCTGATAAAGTAGTTTTACTCTCCAGCATAACCTCCATTAATTTTAATGAAGTTAATACGCCATCTCCTGTTGTAGCATGTTTGCTGTAAATAATATGTCCGGACTGTTCTCCGCCAAGGGAATGTTTATTCTCCATCATATTTTCAAACACATATTTATCACCGACTGCCGTTTTTTCATATTGAATGTCCTTGCGTTCCAACGCTTTATATAAGCCCAGATTAGACATTATGGTTGTTACTACCGTATTATTGGCCAGTTCATTGCGGCTTTTCATATAAACAGACGATATATACAGGATTAAATCGCCATCTATAATATTGCCCTTTTCATCAATCGCCAAACATCGATCTGCATCTCCATCATAAGCAAATCCAACATCCAGATGATTTTCAACCACGTATTTCTGTAAATGTTCAATATGAGTGGACCCACAGTCTCTATTTATGTTTGTTCCATCCGGATCCCCATTAATCACAAATGTTTTTGCACCCAGCGCATCAAACACTCCTTTTGCAACTGTTGAAGCCGATCCATTGGAAAGGTCTAAGCCGACTCTTTTATTTTGAAAGGATCTTGTGGCGAGAGAGATTAGATAGCCAATGTATCTATTTCTTCCAATTGCATAGTCCACGGTTTTTCCAATGTTCTCTCTGGTTGCCATTGGCAAAGTATCTTCTTCGCTATCTATATATGCTTCTATCAAGTCCTCTAACTCTGACTCCAATTTATAACCATTGCTATTAATAATCTTAATCCCGTTATCATAATATACATTATGACTTGCTGATATCATAATTCCGCAGTCAAAACCCTCACTGCGAACAACATAGGATACACTGGGCGTGGGCGTAACATGCAATAAATACACATCCGCACCGCTGGCTGTTAATCCTGCTACCAGAGAATATTCAAACATGTAGCTGGATCTTCTGGTATCCTTCCCGATAACAATATTAGCCTTATGTTCCTTTCCATAATAATGACCCAAAAATCTCCCTACTTTATAAGCGTGCTCAACTGTAAGATTAACATTAGCTTCCCCACGAAAACCATCTGTTCCAAAATATTTACCCATTATTAATATCCTTTCCATTCTATATAATTAGTATATGCCGTTTCCCTTACGGGTCATGTATATCAGTTCATATCCATAGACAATGCCGCAGCAAAAACTAAGATTGCCTAATTTAACATATGAATCTTGTAGTCAGATTAATCACGCTTATTTTAACATACAACAAAAGCTTTTAAAATAAAAAGTTAAAGAAAGAGTTTCATAAAGGCAAAAAACATCACTGAACAAGTGATATAATCGCTCATTCAGTGATGTTTTTGTTTTACGGAAAACTATTCAGTTTTAA
Source organism: Mobilitalea sp. (assembly GCA_047606065.1). Lineage (GTDB taxonomy): Bacteria > Bacillota > Clostridia > Lachnospirales > Lachnospiraceae > Mobilitalea. The sequence continues at coordinate 12,817 of JASGEU010000202.1, read as the reverse complement.
TTATTTAGATGATCCACCAGACATCTGTTGTTCCTGCTGTCTGATCATACGTTTAACCATTTCACCGCCTACAGAACCGTTCTGCTTGCTAGTTAATTCGCCATTGTATCCTTGTTTTAAAGGAACACCAATTTCGCCTGCAACTTCCATTTTAAAACGGTTAAGAGCTTCCTTTGCTTCAGGAACTGCTGCTTTATTGCTGCTATTGTTACTTGCCATACTTTTTCACCTCCATATATTATCATCAAAGCAATCAAGATACAAAATCATCTTTTTGTAGGTTCAGCGGTTACTTATTAAGTATTATCACCGCGGGTGACTTTGTTTTGTATTGCCTGTAATCATATTGTTGACCGTATAATGAAATATTATTATGGTAATTTTTGTTACTTTTCTATCGGTCAATTATTGCTACATTAATGATTTGTTTGCTTTCAGAATCATTTTATTTCTACTATTTTTATTATTTTGTAATACCTATTTTTCATGCGTATTTCTTCAAATATTTTATTTTAATAGGAAAGCATTATTTAAAAACTATGCAGCAGTATCAGCTATTTACTTGTTCTTTTGTTTGGGTTATACTTGTTTAGACTTTAAGCCATAATTACGAATTCAATGACATTACCATAGATAAGAAATAATAATATCTGCAAGAAATTGAAAGCGAGGATTGAACATGAAAATTGTAGTTTTAGCAGGTGGTACAAGTACAGAAAGAGATGTCTCCCTATCGACTGGTACCATGATTTATAAGGCGTTAAAGAGCAGAGGGCATCAAACTCTTTTACTGGATGTTTACTTAGGATATGAAGACACTACCAATAACATCTTTGAGGCGGAAAAGGATTGGGCAGCTAATATAGGAGCTATAAAAGAAGATAATCCAGATCTTGAGCAAATTAAAGCTCTAAGAAATGGAGATTCCAAAAACTTTTTTGGTAAAGGAGTTATTGACATCTGTTATCAGGCAGATATTGTATTTATCGCATTACACGGAGAAAATGGTGAGGATGGGAAAATCCAGGCAGCCTTTGATCTCATGGGTATTCCTTATACCGGTACTGATTTCACCAGTAGTGCAATTGCCATGGATAAAGCAATTTCAAAGGAAATCTTTGCTTATTATAATATTCCTACACCACTTGGAATTCGTGCCAAAAAGAATGAAAGTTTTGAATGGAGTTTATACCCTTGCGTTGTGAAAGCAACTTGTGGTGGTTCCAGCGTTGGAGTTTCCATTGCACAAACCGAGGAGGAAATGAAATCCGCCCTGCAAAGTGCCTTTTTATACGGTGATGAGGTAGTTATTGAACAATTCATTAAAGGACGTGAATTCTCTGTAGGAGTCCTAGATGGTAAAGCACTTCCCATCATTGAAATCTCTCCACTTGTAAGCTTTTATGATTACAAAAATAAATATCAGCCAGGAAGTACCGTGGAAACCTGTCCCGCTGTCCTTGAGGATGAAATTACTGCACAAATGCAGTATCTTGCAGAGAAAGTATTTCAGGCACTTAGAATTAAAACTTATGCACGTATGGACTTCTTACTGAATGAACGCAATGAATTATTCTGTCTGGAAGCAAATACACTCCCAGGCATGACACCAATGTCCTTACTACCACAGGAAGCGAGAGCTGCAGGCATTGAATTTGAAGATTTGTGCGAGAAAATAATTGAAATATCCTTAAATAAGTATAGCACTTCGAAATAATTCTATAACGTTAACCGAATAATCTGTATTTAACTATCAAGTCATAATAGTAAGGGATGGGTCATGAAAAATTTAACTTTAACACAGATTGCAAAAGTATGTCGTGGTCAACTATATCTGGCAGATCATTATAGTGAATATGAAATAACTGGTGCAGTTATAGATTCACGCCTGGTAAAGGATAATTATTTGTTTATAGCAACTCGTGGTGAGCGTGTGGACGGCCACGATTTTATAGATACTGCTTACGAAAAAGGTGCACTTGCTGTATTATGTGAAAAACCTCCAGTGACGCCAAAACGCCCCTATATCATTATTCCCAATAGTCTTCAAGCCTTAAAGGACCTTGCAACCTTCTATCGCCAGCAGCTTTCCATTAAGGTGGTTGGTATCACCGGAAGCGTTGGTAAAACTAGCACGAAGGAATTTATCAGCAGTGTTCTTGCCCAAAAATATAGTGTATTAAAAACAGAAGGTAATTTTAATAATGAAATTGGTTTACCTTTAACCATACTTAAAATTCAAGACTTTCACGAGATTGCTGTGCTTGAAATGGGTATCAGCGATTTTGGAGAAATGCACAGACTTAGTGAAATCGCTAAGCCTGACATATGCGTGATTACAAATATCGGTCAGTGTCACTTGGAGAATCTCGGCTCCAGAGAGGGAATTTTAAAAGCCAAGTCAGAAATATTTGATTTTATGGCAGCCGACGGTAATATCTGTATAAACGGTGATGATGATATGCTGGCAACCTTACAGGAAGTGAAAGGTCATATACCACTACGCTTTGGTATGGGTGCAGATAACGATGTAACTGCAACTGATATCGTAAGTCATGGTCTTTTAGGTAGTAGCTGTAATATTCATGTGGCAAAACAGAGCTTTTCAGCAGACATACCTCAACCCGGCGAGCACATGGTGCTTAACTCTCTTGCCGCAACTGCTGTCGGACGAATTCTGGAACTAAGTATAGAACAGATTGCAGCAGGTATTGCCGCAGTTAAGGCATTAGGCGGAAGAAGCAATATTATAAAAGAGGATGAATGGGTTATTATTGATGACTGTTATAATGCAAATCCAGTTTCTATGAAAGCCGCTATTGATCTTCTTTGTAAAGCTGATACCAGAAGGGTTGCTATTTTAGGTGATATGTTTGAGCTGGGAAGCAGCGAGAATGAACTTCATTATAATGTTGGTGCCTATGCCTCCAATAGCGATCTTGATGTTCTTGTATGTGTCGGATTATTATCAAAGCATATGTATGATGCTGCTATAGCTAATAACGATATTATTTGTTATTACTATGAAACTAGAGATTCTTTACTGGACGCACTCCCTACCATCCTAAAACGAAACGATACTATATTGGTGAAAGCCTCCCATGGAATGGGATTTGATCACGTCGTGAAAGCCTTACAGAAGTAAGGCTTTTTCTTTTCAATATAGAGAAAAGCTTAATACTTATCCCAACTTTCACATATACATATAAAAACTAATTTGAAAAGGTTTTATATGCTCGATTTTATAAAAACAATTAATAATTTTCTTTGGGGTTTCCCAGTACCTATACTTTTATTTGGCACACATATCTACTTTACGGTTCACCTAAAAGGAGTACAAAAGCACATAAGGAAAGCGGTTAAATTATCTTATACTCCGGAAGAAGGTGCTGAAGGTGATCTAAGTAGCTTCGGTGCCCTTACTGCAACCTTGGCTGCAACAATCGGAACCGGCAACATCGTCGGAATCTCTACCGCTGTAGCACTCGGCGGTCCCGGTGCGATTTTTTGGTGCTGGCTTACCGGAATACTTGGAATGGCTACCACCTATGCAGAATGCTTCCTGGGTGTTCTCTATCGTCGTAAAACATCGGATGGCACTTTTCTTGGCGGACCAATGTATGCGCTGGAATATGGTTTAAAAAAGAAATGGCTTGCTGTGGTCTTTTGTATATTAACATTAATTGCATCTTATGGCGTTGGTTGTTCCACTCAGGCAAGGGCAGTGACAGAAACTGCAAAAACCTTGTGGAATCTGCCCGAATACGCAGTGGGTATGGTCATGGCTGTACTTGTTGGTATGGTAATTGTAGGTGGCATTAAGTCCATTGGTAATATCTGCAGCAAGTTAGTACCGGCAATGGGATTCTTTTATATCTTCGCATGTTTTATTATAATAATCCTTAATATTCAATATTTTTTCCCTGCTCTTGCACTCATAGTCAAAGCAGCCTTTGTTCCCAGTGAATTACCTGCTGCCGTTGCAGGCGGTTTTATTGGAAGCACTTTACGCTCTGCTTTAAGATATGGAATTGCAAGAGGAGTATTCACCAACGAAGCTGGTCTTGGAACTGCCGCAATTGCTGCTGCTGGTGCAAGGACTTCACACCCCTCCCGCCAAGCATTAATTTCTATGAGTGCAACCTTCTGGGATACTGTTGTTATGTGTGCTATAACTGGCATTGTAATAGTAACAAATCTACTTAAAAATCCTGCTTCCTCAGTAGGCTATTCCTTTACAGAGCTTACTAGTGCAGCGTTTAGTGCCATACCCTTTGGAAGTGTACTCTTAGGACTTTCACTTATCTCCTTTGCCGTTGCCACTTTAATTGGCTGGTCATATTTTGGCGAAAAAGCGGTAGAATACTTATTTGGAAAAAGTGGAATAAGCACCTACCGCCTCTGTTATATCGTTATGATATTTATTGGTTCTGTCATATCCATGGAGCTTGTTTGGGAAATGACCGATCTTGTTAATGCATTTATGGCAATTCCGAATCTACTATGCTTGCTATTACTTCGAAAACAAATTCTCCCGTATAATAGCAAGTCCTAGCCGAAATTGGTATCCTATCCAAGATATGTTAGGATGTTAGTTATAATGGGAGTATTGAATTGATGCGGCAGTTTTCACAGCCGTCTCTTCATCTAACAAAATTTTGATTAACTCCAGAGAAAAATCAATTGCAGTTCCCATTCCTTTTGATGTTATGATGTTACCATCTACGACAACATCCTCACTTTTTATAGTGGCACCTTTTAAGACACCTTCAAAACCAGGATAACAGGTTGCTGCTTTTCCCTCTAGAAGCCCTTTTGCACCAAGCACACTAGGTGCAGCGCAGATGGTAGCAATCCTTTTTCCTTCTATCCGGAACTTATTAAGTAATTGCTCTAATCCTATATGGGCATCTAAGTTCTTGGTTCCTGGCATACCACCGGGCAGCACCAGCATGTCCACCTTATTAAAATCTACTTGTTCAAATACTTCGTCAGCCTTTACTATAATTTGATGAGCCCCTGTAACATATTGTTCTCTTGAAATAGATATGGTACTAACCTCTATTTTAACCCTTCGCAATAAGTCCACTACTGTTAATGCTTCAATTTCCTCAAACCCATTTGCTAAAAACACACATACCTTTGACATAATAAACTCCTTCCTTATCCTAATATAATTAGTATCATAGTTCATAATAATACTCTAATTAGACTTATTATAACGTTGTTTCCCTTTCTAATCAATCATTAACTATGGATGAACTGCTCCTCTTATTTAGTATAAAGCAAGGGATGAAAAATCTGGTATGTTTTTCATCCCTTACTTTTTGTTAATGTTTAATCAGCAAATACTTATAAAACAATAATACTTCCAAGTTGGTGCTTATATCCCGAATCCTTTTAGCTATTCTTAGTGTGCTGAATAGATTTCTTAAGATTCTATTGATAAATTTGCAACTCCTACATTTTTGAGAGTAAGTGTTGGTCTGCAATTTGATCTTCTTCGTCCAACTGGGCAGATTTTCAAAATATAGAAGCCATCATAAGGAACCTCAAATTCAAAGCATCCACAATTGCATACCTTAATGCAATATAACAATACTCTTCTTTCTCCACAATTCTTATAAAGGCTAACTTCCCATTCATGACTATATCCGCTGCTAGATCCCCAAATACAGCCAAAGATAAGTCCTGGTGTAATTTGAGTTAATTCACATTCTTCTTCCTCCGGCATTGGAATTGGAATCGGAATTGGAACCGGTTTAATTTCAATTCTTGTAACTGGTTCTGGACATACAGGACATTCTTGAACTGGCGGTGTAACAATAACCTCTGGTTTTGGAGCTGGCATAGGAGTTGGTCTTGGTGTCGGTCTCGGTGTTGGTCTCGGTGTTGGTCTTGGTGTCGGTCTTGGTGCCGGCCTTGGTGCTGGCTGAGGTGCTGGTTGAGGTGCCGGCTGTGGCGCTGGTGCTGGTCTTGGCGCTGGTGTTGGTCTCGGTGCCGGAGCTGGTCTTGGTGCTGGTGCTGGCGCTGGGGCCGGAGCCGGAGCCGGTGCTGGCGCTGGTGCCACTTCTCCACATCTTACTCCTCCTACAAAAGGATGAAGATGGAATTCAAATCCACTGGTAGGACTGACTGCCAAACCGCCAAGTGCTGCATTACCATTAATATTGCCACCGGTTTGATGAGCATGGTACATCGCATGTGGTGCTAAAACGCTTCCCCATATTGCTGCCGGAACTTCCATATAGATATGCTCTGCATCTTCAAACACATAGAGAGTTCGTGTTGCCAGTCTTTCTGCGCCCCAAAGTCCGTATTGGAGATGTGCGTTATTTCCTGTTCGGAATTTCACAATTGCAAGACTTCCTTCGGGTATTTCAAAACGAATTTCTTTGTTTAACTGTCCGTTTGGACTTGCGTCTATAAGGAATACATTTTGTTGTGGATCACTGCCTCTTAAGATCCACTCATGAAAATGTTCCGTTACAGTGCCATTTGGTTCAAGATCTGTAATACACTCAAAGAAATTTGTTACACTTTCTTCTGCATCACGAAAGAACTTAGACGTATCAGCGTTAATTCTACTAGCTGGAATAAATCTTGGTACATCATAGCTGGATACAGCATAATGGGTATCTCTGTCACTTAATCTCCAATATTTACTGCCTCCATCCGCCTGATATAAATCAGTTAATTGTTGCGCCTGACCTGACTGACCATTTTTACCTATCATATAGGTGCTGCCTTTGGCAGCTCTGAAGTTACCGCCCCCAACAACATGCCCAATGACTACTAAGGGTCCCTGCATAGCAACATTACCACCGACTAAAAATCTTACCAAATCCGGACTGTATCCTGTTCCTTTAAGCTTTACATCATTTCCATAGGCTAAGCTTAGTCCTCTTGGACTTGTAAAATTACCGCCTACCGCCATGGCTCCTTTTGTATCTACAATATTATTAGCATCTCCAAATACAATCGCATTAAAGTAGGAAGCAGTACCGAAAGGTTGACCTACCACATCATACCAATTTATGTCGGTATAGGGTATTCCGGCACGATCTTTGTCGTAATTATTGTTCATAAATACCTCCTAAAACACAACGAATCCTTCGAATCCTATATTCTCAATTCAGTTTATTCAAAAAATGAATTATCGTGCAACATTACAAAGAAAAACCACTGCGCAGTCTTAATAACTAACGCAGTGGTCAAACTTATCCTTACTTTGGTTCTCCAATGTAAAGCTTTACTTTATCTATTCTCTTATTCTTAACACTCTCCAGTTTAAATACAAGATTCTCATATTCAACTGTTCGATTATCATTCTCCATAGGAATTGTTCCTAGCTGATCAATTAAGAAACCTGAAATTGTATCATAGTTCTCCGAGTAAAGATCGAGATCAAGCTTAATATTCAATTCGTCTATTGTAGCCATCCCATCTACAAGGTAAGTAGCTTCATCAATTTTCTTTACCTTAAAGGATGCCGTATCATACTCATCTTCAATATCACCCATTACTTCTTCTACCAGGTCTTCCATGGTAACAATTCCAGCAAATCCGCCGTATTCATCAATTAGTATTGCTATTTGTTTTTTTGAAACCTGCAGTTCCCTGAATAAATCTTTAATAATTTTACTTTCAGGAACAAGATAGGGCTTCTTCATAATACCTCTAAGGTCTACATTTTTATAACCCTTTTTCACTGCCTCTTTCAGAAAATCCTTTATATATATCATTCCAACCACATTATCAATGTCTTCTTCATAGACCGGAATTCGTGTGAATTTAGTATTTAGCAAATCCTCCAGATATTCTTCCTTAGGAGAATTCAAATCAATTGCAAATACATTAATACGTGGAGTCATAATCTCTTTTGCAGTCTTTTCATCAAATTCCATTATGGAATTGATCATCTCTTTTTCTTTCTTATTCAGAACGCCATGGGCTTGCCCCTCATTCACTAAAGAAATCAGTTCTTCTCTTGATAGGATTTCTTCTGGATTTCCTTCCTTAATGCCAAAAGGACGTGTTACAATATTGGTTGAGAAGGTCAGAAGCTTTATAAATGGATATGCAAATTTAGCTACGACTTTAATAGGCTTGACACAAAACATACTGATAGCTTCCGGTTTTTGCATCGCAACCTTTTTGGGTACCAGTTCGCCTAATACCAGTGTAAAATAGGATAAAATTAATGTTATCGAAATCAGCGAAATCTGACCACTATAAGGGATGTTGTATTCTTCCAGCCAAATACTTAAAGGTCTTGATAGACCTGAAGCAGCAGATGCACTCGAGAAAAATCCTGCTAATGTAATTGCAACCTGTATGGTTGATAGGAATTTTGTCGGTTCCTCCAAAAATTGCTGCACCAGTTTTGCACTTTTGCTTCCTTCCTCAGCAAATCTACGAATTTTACTCTTATTCGCAGAAACCATTGCCATTTCGGCACATGCAAAAAATGCATTTATCATTGTTAATACGACCAAAATAATAATCTGACTTAAGATCTTATCAGGGTCAGGGTCTAAATCTTCCATTGTTTCCTCCTTGTGATTATAAAAGCTCATTGTTTGAGTCTATTCTATCATTTATCCTGACAAATAGAACTCCTATGTTTTAATACAAAAATCATTATATATCATATCTATCACAGATACAAGGGTCGATTATTCTGACCCATATATAAAGGTCCTGATATCTTCTCTTATTACATTCCAATCATTTGGAACTAAAACAGCCCTTTTTAAGCTTCCTATCTTAATTTTCTTGTTTTCAAAGGTTCCATTGGAGGGAATTCGATATTCGCTAATCTGTATTTTTGTAATAATATTAATTGCTTCTTCCACGTATTGATTAAAATCTTTTTGAGAGATATCTGTTGTAATATCGGTGTCTTCCAACATCTCATACATAAAGGTCGCCATTTCTATCAAATTCAATTCCTTTATTTTATTAAAAATAGAATTCAAAACAACTCTATGTCTCTGTGTTCTGCCGAAATCATCACTCTCATTTCCGGTGGATACATAGCGTATCCTGCAATACCCAAGAACTTGATTGCCATTCAAGGTCTGTGTTCCTTCAACCACATTACGATTTGCCGGATCTGAAATATAGTTTTTGGTATTTAAATATTTAGCCTCTCCTTTGGTAAGTTTTATTTCTATCCCATCTAATTGATCAACAATATTCTCCAAAGCACTATAATTTACCATAACATATCCATCAATTCGAATCCCAAAATTACTCTCAATTGTATTATAAAGCAGATCTATTCCACCCTTTGCATAGACCGAGTTAAGCTTATTATTTTCATATCCTTGAATTTCTACATATAAGTCTCGCATTAGGGATGTTAACTTCAGTGTATTGTCTTTTGTATTTATTGAAGCAATTATAATTGCATCTGTATTTCTTGCTCCTTCAAACTCTTCTACTCCTAACAGTAAGATATTTCTTTGCAGATACTTCTCCTCGGTATTAAAAATAGTAATGTCTCTGCTCTTATCCTCCGTTACGATCAGTTCTTCCCGATTATTCATACTGGCAGTATCAATTTCTAATTTATCATATATCGAGTTGCCAACCATATGTACCACTAGCTTTTTTCCAAATAGAAATGACGCTATTAGCATTATGGCAAGACCACTAATAAACCAGATTCTTCTTCTCAATTTCTTTCTTTTATTCTCTCTATATTTAATATCCTCCAGGATTTGATTTACTTGACTTCCCAGGCTCTTATTTAAATCATCAAACATCTCTATATCATTATCTATTTCATAGTTATCGACTTCATCCATAACCCTACTCCTATTCTTAAATATACCCATTAGCTTGTCCCATTTAACAATAATACAATAGTAGTATGGTCGTGTCAATGATTACCAATTTCAAGTGTTAAATATTACTTTTTATTTACTTTACTAAAAAGCTTTAAATGAAGTGAAGTCCCAAATAGTAGATAAATTTTGTCTAATATTCGGAGTTTATTTCATTAAAAGTTGATGGTGTGATTACAAGAAACCCAAACACTATTGCATTAGTTAATTTCCTTCAAAAGTGTATCTCTTTTTTCTAAATTATATTTCTTTTTCAAATACAATTTTATACCCTTTTGTATACCCATTATTCAGTATTGGAACTAATTGAGAAACGCGCCACCCATCAAGTGCATACTTGTTTATTTTACTCTCGAGGTCTTCCAGTTCAAATTTCAATCCTACTCTTTTTGTTTGTAAAGCTACTACTTTATACGTGTACATCTTTTTTGCTCCTCTTTTAATAATTACTAATACAATATATATTTAAATCTACTATATTATAAGTTGCAGTATATAATAATTTATCCCAATTATAAATAAACAAGATGAAGCGACAAGTCATTTCATCTTGTCATGAATACAAAAAAACACCACCTAAGTAGTGTTTTCTATTGCGGATGACAGGAATTGAACCTGCACGGTCTCCCATTAGATCCATCAATGTTTTACAAGAAAATATACTGCAACATATCCCTGTACACCAATGATGTAAAAACCTACCGTCTTTTATTGGTTAGTGGCTATTGGCAACTAAATTTATAATATATATAATATAATAAGTATTATAAATATTATTGCGTAAATAGTATACACTATAGGAGAATACTTAGCATACTTCCATACTACTCTTTTTCGCCGAAATATGTCTCTACCACAATGTGGACAGAACATATCTTCCCACTTTACCTCTGTTTTGCAATATGCGCATAAATATTTCACTATCTATTTCTCCTTCGTATTTTTCTATATTATACCACTAACCATTATTGATGACAATTGCTGCTATCCATTACCCAAAATGCCTATCGACAAATTAACTATAGGGTTTTTATATATGTACTTCTTTTTTTGGCTCCATATCCGGCGAACAAACTCGTTTCTCGATTCCTATAAATGGTGGATTACCATTCTAATTCATAAATAAAATTCTACTGTAAAAACTACGTCCAGCAATGATCGGGGTTTTTATTTTCCAATGTTGTAGCTATGAGCTTTGATTTCTTTGGGTAGCCCAAATATTGACAATGAATCCGTGAAATCCGGAAGATCACTAATAATCCCATGATATACCTAATATGGTTCCTAATAAATAATTTGAGAATACCCACATACGGTATTCAATAAAGTCACACTTTCCTAGAAATCTTTTTCACAATATCATTCTTTCATCGCACTAGATTAACTAAATTAACCAACCGAAATCTAGTGCGGTGAGGCATGATAATCATAATCAACCGCAACAAAAAAACACTACAAAAAGTAGTGTTTTCTATTGCGGATGACAGGAATTGAACCTGCACGGTCTCCCACTAGATCCTAAGTCTAGCGCGTCTGCCAGTTCCGCCACATCCGCATATTTAATTTATAACAAGTGGAACGACTGTCATTTCAACTTGTTTGTAAAACTACTGAGACATCCGGGGCTCGAACCCGGGACACCATGATTAAAAGTCATGTGCTCTACCAACTGAGCTAATATCCCATACATAATGTTATATCAGCATCCCTACAGAATAAGCACTTAATCTTTTACGAAATCATCATCACTTTGTATATCTAAATTACTTAATATCGTATTCCGTGTTCTCTGTACCAATGTGATATAATAAAACTTTAAAAATTTAACTCTATACAAAATATATTGTATAAACTGGGCTAGATGGATTTGAACCATCGGAATGCAGGAGTCAAAGTCCTGTGCCTTACCGCTTGGCGATAGCCCAAAATTAGATTGATACCTTGTATTAGAAAACGAAAAGTCTTTTCAGACTTTTCTTTTTAATACAATATAGGGTGGATAAAGGGATTCGAACCCTTGGCCTCCAGAGCCACAATCTGGCGCGCTAACCAACTGCGCTATACCCACCATAACCATTTTTCAAGCTTTACAAGATGAAAAATGTGCCAGAAGGGATTCGAACCCCCGACACATGGCTTAGAAGGCCATTGCTCTATCCAACTGAGCTACTAGCACATATGGTGTGATATTGATTACATACTTGATATCAAATATCAAGCGGGTGATGGGAATCGAACCCACGTATCTAGCTTGGAAGGCTAGTGTTCTACCATTGAACTACACCCGCATATAATTACTATTTAATTATATTGCCTATCTAACTACTTTATTATACAACCCTTAGGTTAATAATTTGTGAAAGACATTTCAGACTTTCAGTCGGGGTGACAGGATTCGAACCTGCGACCTCTTGATCCCAAATCAAGCGCGCTAGCCAAGCTGCGCTACACCCCGAAATATCTCTTGCTATTCAAACCAAACAATTTTATGTCTTAGAGTTGCCTCAAGAAAAATCCGCTTTATATTAAGCATTTTCAAGGTTTTCACTCGTGTCAGCCGTGACGCAAGAATTATTATATAATAGACATAATGATATGTCAACCACTTTTTATATCTTTTTATTCATTTTCAATAATTCGAACTATTCGTCCTGTTTATTTGAATTGTCACTCTATTCAATCAGGAATATAAGGATATTCTTCTTCCTTATAAAAGTTTAATGTAAAATGTGCCTCACCTATAGAATCTAGCTCCATAATAACAAAAGTAGGGATTCTTCCATTCTGCCTGGGCAGAGCCAGACTTCCGGGATTAATCGCCCATACTTCACCCTGAAGGTCAATCATTGGAACATGGGTATGTCCAAACATTACGATATCCGCATTATTCCTTATAGCTTCCTCACGCAAATCGTAATGTTTGGACATACCCATGTTCCAATGATTGACCTTCAGGGTGAAGT
>JASGEU010000201.1:0-13823 GCA_047606065.1 Mobilitalea sp. | reverse complement strand
TCCTATGTAAATAATCCTCTTGCCACATTAGCAGAAGAGAAGTTTAAAGAAGTGCAGGAAGCCTACGAACAGATTATGAAGGATCGTGAGCGAGGGTATAGTAATGTAGGAAGCGGTTCTGCAGAAGACTCACCAGAATTAAATACCGTATACAGTTATTTAAATTCCAGAAGATATAGAGAAGCCTTGGATGTATTGGAGAGGATACCTTCCAGATCAGCACGCTGGTATTATTACAGCGCTGTAGCAAATGCAAATATTGGTAACAATGTTATGGCATCCGACCATGCAAGACAAGCGGTTAACATGGAACCATCAAATCAAGAATATAAAAATCTGTTAAATCAAATTGAATGGCAGACACAAAGATATCAAAATACCAGGTATAATACAACGGGATATGGCGGTGGTGGCAGAAGCTATGGCACTGGTAATCTATGTTGTGATTTATGGTGTGCGGACAGCCTTTGTGAATGTATGGGAGGGGATATCATACCATGTCTGTAAATGCAAAAAAGCTTGCATTTTTAAGTCTCTTACTATCCTTTGATGTATTATTGATTATATTAAGTGGTATTTTAGAATTTAATACCCTGTTTTTATTAGCGGCTGCCTCTTTCTGTGTGGGGATTGCAATTCGTGAGAATGGTAAGCAGTTGGGATTTGGCTTTTATTTGGGCAGCATTTTTTTATCACTCCTTCTGGCACCAAATAAATTATACTGCATTACTTATGCAGCAATGGGACTTTATATTGTAGTGATAGAGTTTGCATTTGATAAATTGATTCGAATTAGTGATATTCGATCTCGAAGAAGAGCTTTTTGGCTGATAAAATACGCGGTATTTAATTTGCTGCTCATACCAATCTTGTTGTTAATGCCTAAGTTAATCTATGAGGGTGATCTTAATTTGAGAATATTGGGTGCTCTTTGGTTGGCAGCTCAAATTTTATTATTTATTTATGATAAGGCTTATGAGTATTTTCAAAGTACCGTTTGGAACAAAATACGGAATTATATGAAATTAAAATAAGGAGTATACAATGGCTAAATTTCAAGTAGCAGCGGTCTTTAGCAATCATATGGTGTTGCAAAGAGATAAGAATATTCAAATCTTTGGTACAGGAGAAAATGGTGTAGAAGTTGTAGTTCGTTTTCTGAATAACAGTTATACGACTTGTATAAATGATGAAAATTGGTCAATTATTCTGCCACCACAAAAAGCTGGAATTGGTTTTGAATTGGAAGTAAGTTGTAAGGAAGAAAAAGTTATATTTCGTAATATAGCAATCGGGGAGGTCTGGCTGGCAGGCGGACAATCCAACATGGAATTAGAGCTAAAGGATTGCAAAAATGGTAAGAAGATGTTGCAGGAAGATGTAAATCCTAATGTACGTTTTTACTATACCCCAAAGAATGCTTACATAGACGAAAAGTTTTATCAGTGTGAAGAACAATCTGGCTGGAATGAATTTAGTGAAGAAAACGCTAAAAATTGGTCTGCTGTAGCTTACATATTTGGCAAACGACTGGCTAAGGAGCTGGATATAACGGTTGGTATTATTGGCTGTAACTGGGGTGGAACTTCAGCTTCCTGTTGGATGAGCGAGGAGAGCCTTGAGGAAGACAAAGAATTAAATTGGTATTTGGAAGATTTCAATGAGGCAGTGGCAGGAAAAAGTGAAGAAGAGCAAATAAAAGAGTACCAGGAATATGAGGAATACGTTAGTATATGGAATAAGAAATGTGACGAACAATATCGTTTAACTCCAGATATTAATTGGGAGGAGTTACAAGAATTAATCGGAGAAAGCAGATGGCCGGGACCAAGAAATTGTAGAAATCCTTTACGTCCGTCAGGGTTATATCATACAATGCTTTCAAGAGTTGCCCCCTATACCTTGCGTGGATTTATCTATTATCAAGGAGAAAGTGACGATCATAAACCTGTGTTGTATCAAAAGCTGCTAACAAGGTTAATTCGTCAATGGAGAGAGGATTGGGAGGACAATACCCTGCCCTTTCTGTTTGCTCAACTTCCAATGCACCGCTATAAAGATGATCCGGATTTTAAAAATTGGTGTTTACTCCGCGAAGCACAGATGAATACGTTTCAGACTGTTAAGAATACCGGAGTTGCTGTAATTCTGGATTGTGGTGAATTTAATGAAATACATCCCAAAGATAAGACCCCTGTAGGTGAAAGACTTGCGCTTCAAGCGTTGTCACAGGTATATCATACGATCAGTGAGAAAGATGCCTTTGGTCCGATTTATCGTTCCTTTAGGAACAAAGACGGAGGAGTGGAACTTCATTTTGACTATGTGCAGGATGGATTTGTTACTGGCAGCCAGATGAATGGATTTGAAATTGCAGGCGATGATTTGAACTATGTAGAAGCGAAGGTTGAGATAAATAACTCTGTTATTTTTGTTTCTTCCACCGAAGTGGCAAAGCCTCGTTATGTACGATATCAGTGGACCAATTATGGAGAGGTAAACATTTTTGGACGTAATGGAATTCCATTGGCACCTTTTAGAACCAGTACAAAGGCATAGACCGCAGCAAATACATTCATTATGTAATTTGAGCTGATTTTATTAAGTGAAATCTTAAATCTTATTCTGCGATATTTGAATAAGTAAATGAAAGGTAAACTGAATTGCAGATAAACACAACGACTTAGGTGTGTTTCGCCATGCAATACAGTTTACCTTTTCGATTACGTAAAGACTCGGAATGTTTATTATTTACATTTAGAATTCCGCTTTTTTTGGGTATAAAAACCTATAGAAATTTATTATTTATTTTAAGTAACATTATTTACTTTATTTAGCTTTTCCAATATAATGATAGAACTGTGTCGAATAAGAAAAATGTAAACACCGAAGAAAGATCATAAACACCGTGGGGGAAGGGGTCAATATGAGAAAATCATTAACCTTAAAAGTAGTGGGAATTATCATTATGTTAATTACGTTATGCTCGATTGCATATATTACATTATCCTATGTGCAAATTCGAAATTCAGTAACAGACCAAATGAAAAGTGACGGATCAACTTTAATTAGTAATGTAAAAAGGGAAATTATTAAAAATAATGCGACAGAAAGTGCGGTTCTTCAGGAAATTTTTAAGGAAATTGTAGCTGAGAGTAATGGAAATATTGTATATGTATCACTTTCGGATGATAATGGAAATATAGTTGTATCAGATAGCAGTGCGGCATCAACAGATTTGGAACTTGGTGTTGACGCTGTAACTTCAGCCTCAACTAAGGGTGACGTTACGCAGGTAATTAATAATCAGACTACAATTGGTGAAGTTCTTACAATGGAATCAGGTGAAGAAGTTTATAACATATCAACGGAAACCAAGCTGGGCGAAGAATTTCACGGTGCGTTAAATCTAGGGATATCACTGAAGGATATGGAGCATAAAATTCAGCAGGGATTGATATCGACAGTTACTATTTCAGTTATTATCATGCTTTTTGCTATTGGAATGGGAATTGTGTTTTCACAAATGATGATTAAGCCAATTAAACATATGTTAAATGGAATTAAGACGTTTTCCGAAGGTGATTTTACGGTTGGATTTCAAAGCAAGACTAGTGATGAGATTGGCAGCATGGGAAATGCATTAAATCATATGCAGCAAAATCTAAAAGCTATGGTGGAAGATATGCAGCATAATTCTACAGAGGTAAATAATAATGCAAAAGAACTTTCCGAGGCATATGAGGAGACAACACAGGTAGCGGAAGGAATAGCAAAAGCTTCCGAAGAACTGGCTACAGCCTCCACTGATTTAGCAATCAATGCTTCCCAAGGTTTTGAAAGATTAAATAACCTTGCGGAGGAGATAAATACGATCTTTGATCGTACAGCTGCAATTAGGCAAAGTCTTGAAGTGACACAGCATGCAAATCAGATGGGTACGCAATTTATTCAGGATTTGCAAAAGGCAATTGATGAAAATGTTTCTGTAACTTTAAAAATCAGGGAATTAGTAGAGATATTAGGCTCAAAGTCGGCAGCAATTACAGATATTACATCAGTAATTAGAAATATCTCGGATCAAACCAGATTGCTGGCATTGAATGCAATGATAGAGAGTGCCAGAGCAGGAGAAAGCGGAAAAGGATTTACTGTTGTTGCACAGGAGATAGGAAAACTGTCAGTTCAAACCTCAAATTCTGTTTCAGGAATTGAACAAATTATTACAGAGGTCAGTACCGCGATTGATCAAACACAGGAATACGTTCAGCAAGGTTCCAAAATAGTGGAACATACCACTTCTGTTTCGGAAGAAACAGGGAAGGCTTTTGGTAAGATTGATCAATCAGTTAACCAGATGGTGGATGAAATTCAAGTGTTAATTGAAGGAATCACACAGGTAAATCAGGACAAGAACGAAGTATTAGGAGCCATTGAAAGCATTTCTTCCATTGCAGAAGAGACAACTTCAGCCACAGAAGAGATATCCTCATCACTAGAGGTACAATTAGTAAATATTGAAGATGCCGCAAAGGCTGCAAATGAATTACAAAAGCTATCACAGGCTTTAGATAAATTAATGGGACAATTTAAAGTTTGATTCTAAATTTACAGGCTCAATAATTTGCATATTTACTTTTTTGTATTTGGTGTTACAGAACAGATATGACTTATTTTAAAAAGGAGGAGAAACATGGATCAATTTATTAATGTAACCGCGGTTAAGAAAGCAAATGTATACTTTGACGGAAAAGTTACGAGCAGAACGATTCTATTCGAGGACGGAGAAAAGAAGACCCTTGGAATTATGATGCCAGGTGAGTATGAATTTGGTACAGCAAAAAAGGAAGTAATGGAGATATTGGCTGGATTACTGGAGGTTAAGCTGCCTGCCAGCGATGAATGGATTACCTTTAGAGAAGGGCAGTCCTTTGAAGTGCCGGCTGACTCTAAGTTTCAATTAGTAGTAAAGGAACTGACAGATTATTGCTGCTCTTATATTTCAGAATAAGGGTAAGCATAATTGTTACTTAATAAAAAGATTATTAAGATTAGCTGAATAAGCTGATTTGAATAAGATATGCATAAAGAAATTCTTATTTATAAAACATTTATAAAACAAGTAAAAAAGATAACAGGTACTTCATCTGGTTTGATCCGGGAAGTAGCTGTTATCTTTTTTGGGTTTTACTAATTTATTGTAACTATTTCACCGGTTTAATTACTTCCTGGCCGCCCATGTATGGTTGTAATGCTTTTGGTATATTTACAGAACCATCTGCATTTAAGTTGTTCTCAAGGAAGGCGATTAACATACGAGGAGGAGCAACAACAGTATTGTTCAAGGTATGAGCGAAGTACTTGCCATCTTCTCCGGTAACACGAATTTTAAGACGGCGAGCCTGTGCATCGCCTAAGTTGGAACAGCTGCCTACCTCAAAGTATTTTTTCTGTCTAGGAGACCAAGCTTCAACGTCAATTGATTTTACCTTTAAGTCAGCAAGATCACCGGAACAACATTCTAAAGTTCTTACCGGAATATCAAGGGTACGGAATAAATCAACCGTATTCTGCCACAATTTATCAAACCAAGCCATGCTATCTTCCGGCTTACATACAACGATCATTTCCTGTTTTTCGAACTGATGGATACGATATACGCCTCTTTCTTCAAGACCGTGAGCACCTTTTTCTTTTCTAAAGCAAGGAGAGTAGCTGGTTAACGCTTGAGGTAAGCTATCTTCGGAAAGAATAGTATCAATGTATTTACCAATCATGGAATGTTCACTGGTGCCGATTAAGAATAAGTCCTCACCCTCAATCTTATACATCATAGCTTCCATTTCGGCAAAGCTCATTACACCTGTAACTACTTCGCTTCGAATCATATAAGGAGGAATACAGTAAGTAAAACCACGATCAATCATGAAGTCTCTGGCATAAGAGATAACTGCGGAGTGAAGTCTTGCAATATGGCCCATTAGATAATAGAAGCCATTGCCAGCAACTTTTCTTGCACTGTCAAGATCAATGCCATTGAATCTCTCCATAATGTCACTGTGATATGGAATATCAAAATCCGGTACAAAAGGGTCGCCGTATTTCTGAACTTCAACGTTCTCGCTGTCATCCTTACCAATCGGAACACTTGGATCAATGATGTTAGGAATAACCATCATGATTTTCTTAACGTTTTCCTGCAGTTCAGCTTCTTTAGTTTCAAGCACAGCAAGACGTTCGGAATCAGCAGTTACCTGTTTCTTTAATTCTTCAGCCTCCGCTTTCTTACCTTGGCCCATGAGAGCACCAATCTGTTTACTGATGGTATTTCGTTCAAAACGAAGGTTATCTGCTTCCTGTTTTACATTTCTGCTTTCAACGTCAAGGGCAATTACCTCATCCACTAAAGCAAGCTTGTGCTCCTGAAATTTGTTTTTCATGTTCTGTTTAACGATTTCCGGGTTTTCTCTGACAAATTTTAAATCTAACATTTTAATTCTCCTCCTTCTCCGCCTATGCGGGAACCGGATTACCTGCGTTTGCAGTCATCCGTCAATCAAATCTGAAAATTGCTGGATTTTCAGAAGGGTAGAAGATTGTGCGGTAGTAATAATACAATCTTCAAAAATTATCATGGGAGGTAGGTAATTTTAAACAATAAAAAAATTCCTCCAACCCACATATAACATGGGACGAAAGGAATCCGCGTTGCCACCCAAATTGCTAAATGAAATTCATTCAGCCACTCAATAGTACGATAGAGGGTACCAGCCTTTCGACTTATCGCCGACAGCTCCAAAAGTGGAAGGATTTATCCTTTCACCGGTTCACACCAACCACCGGCTCTCTGAAGAAATTCATAAATCGTAGCTTTTATCATCACTGGAATTAATTATATTTTAACTTATTATATAATCTATTATTCTATATTTCAAGCATAAATTGTTAAATGTGCTTTAAAGTGCGTTTGCATCTAACAAAGCAAGCTTAGTGATACTTCAATTTGTTTATGCATAGAGTAACAGGCTGATAGTGAAATCAGCCTGTTACTCTATTACTTAATTTTCGCCCAATATCATTTGTTCTAAAGCCTCACTGGCCGCAGGAAGTTCCATTCCTTCCTGCCAGATTAGAATGCCCTTATCCTTTGGACCAATATAACAGGAAGTGATTTCAATACCATCACCGAAGTTCTGTTGATATGCGTTGTTTTCTGCGATATCAATCATGAAATATTCGTTAAATAAACCCTTGTCCGCAGAACGTTTCCCTTCAATTATAGAGCGCATAGGAGTTTGATAATAGGACCCATCTTCGTTGGTGGTGAACTTAATAAAGTGTAAATTCTTATTATCTTTTATATTAAGATGATAAATAATTCTTCCGTCGGACAGCATACTCACCTCTGAAACTTCAATAAGTGCAGGAGAAACGGGGATGATTTTCCAAGCAGTTAATCCCAAGTATCCACCGACAAGAACGGTACATAAAAGAACAGCAATCAGTACTCCTTTTATAAAAGAACGTTTTTTCCCTTTTTCCCACGCAGAACGAAGAGCTTTTAATGGCTTTGCCTCCTCTAAAGCTCTGGGGATATCTTCAGTCTCGCTGGTAAGCTTAGATAATTGTGTTCTGCAAGCTTCACAGTCTTTCAGATGTTCCTCTACAAAAGTTCTGCTTTCCTGGCTGCATACGTTGTCATGATATAATGGAAGCAGATCATCAATTAATTTACAAGGTAGCTTCATATTAAATCCTCCTTAATTTTTAGTCTTGCTCTGTGATAAGTGACTCTCGCCCAGCTTTCTGTTTTGCCAAACAATTCTGCAATCTGCGCAAAGGATAATTCACTGAAGAGCCGAAGTATAAAGACCTCTTTGTAAGGTTCCTCCAGGGTATGTACAACCTTATGGATTTCAAAGGCAGTTTCCTTTTTTAACAGGCTCTGTTCTATATCCTCTGCAAGTCGTGTACTTTCAAGATTAACATCATATTCATAGCGATTTTCCTTTTTGTAATACGAGAAATAGGTGTTCTTTGCAATCTGGCACAACCAGACATATAGTTTGCACTTGCCATCGAATTCATCAATGTGGTTAAGGGCCTTAAAAAAGGTTTCCTGTGTTAGTTCCTCTGCAATCGTAGGATTTTTGCAAAGGGATAGAAGATATTTGTATACATCTTTAAAAAACTTATGATATATTTCGCTGAAATCAGTCACCGTTTCACCTCGCTTCATTTATATGACTTCTAAAATTAAGGTTTGTTACAACTTTTTTTAAAGTATAACATATTGATAGATTCTTTTCATTAAGCATTGATGATCTGTCTGGCTTTGGAAGAGTACAATAGTTGACCGGGGATTTGTACCTAAATTCATATTCGGGGATAGGGGTATATTATCTCAAATACCCGAATATGTGGTAATTTTTAGTGCTGGTATTGAACAGGATTATTTGCAGTTTGACTCGGGAATTGAGGCAATAATTACCGTTGCTGATAAGAAAGGACAGTTAGTGCAATAGACAACATTTTTGGGAAAATCACCTGGATTGTTTATTATATAACAATAGTTGACATATTTTTTGTGAGTGCTATAATATGAACGGACTTGTCAATAATGCGATGGGGTATTTAAAAAATTTAAGCAGCCTTAGAACTTTATTGGCACTTTTTATGCTTTAAAGAAGCAAAAATATATTTTAATGGACAGGGTGACGTGATTATGAATGCAATTTCCTTACTAATTTTATTTCCGTTATTAGCTGCGTTACTCATATTTGTTGTCAGACATGATGGGACAAGAAATATGCTTGTAAGAGTCAGCGCAATCATTACTGCCGCTTTAACCTTATCCGTCGTATTCCTTTATTTTAAGGACGGGTTAACCCTAAGCATTGAAGCAGAGAAGACGATTGACCATGTCATCGCCGCAGTAGAAGTTTTGGTAGCATTATTCATTATTGCAACAGGTATTAAAAACAAAAAGTATTTGGTTTCTGTATTTTCAGCAATTCAAACACCACTTATTCTGTGGTTTGAATTTACACAGAAGGAAGGTATTGAGGTTCATACCGCAATTGTTTTTGATAAGTTGTCTGCTATCATGGTTCTCGTAATTGGTATCGTAGGTAGTTTGATATGTATTTATGCAGTAGGTTATATGAAGGCCTACCATGAACATCATAAGGAATATAAGGAAAGAAAGAGCTTCTTTTTTGCGATATTATTCTTATTCCTTTCCGGTATGTTTGGTTTAGTGTTAAGTAATAACTTAACCTGGATTTACTTCTGCTGGGAATTAACAACGCTTTGCTCCTTCTTATTGATTGGTTATACACAGACCAAAGAAGCAAAGGACAATTCCTTCCGCGCGTTGGTGATTAACCTTGGCGGTGGATTAGCTTTTGCAGCAGCGATTGTTTATATCGGAATGAGATTTGAAACCCTTGAATTATCTGAGTTAATAAAGATGAAACCGGAAGCAGCAGTACTTGTACCGGTATTCCTCTTATCCATAGCAGCACTTACCAAATCTGCACAGTTACCTTTCTCCTCCTGGTTACTCGGTGCGATGGTAGCTCCAACACCTTCCTCCGCATTATTGCACTCTGCAACAATGGTGAAAGCTGGTGTATACATGATTATCCGTCTTGCACCACTTTTGGGTGATTCAAGTGTTGGAAGAATTGTTACCTTAGTCGGTGGTATTACCTTCCTGGCATGTTCTTTAATGGCAATTACACAAAGCGATGCAAAGAAGATACTGGCTTATTCCACAATTGCAAACCTTGGACTTATCGTTATCTGTGCAAGCGTTGGTACACAAGAATCCCTTTGGGCAGCTATTTTATTAATTATTTTCCATGCTGTATCAAAATCTCTGCTGTTCATGTCCGTTGGATCAATTGAACATCAGATTGGAAGTAGAAATGTAGAAGATATGGACATTCTTTTGAATGTATCCAGAAAACTTTCTTTATATATGATTATTGGTATCGCAGGTATGTTCCTGGCACCATTTGGTATGTTAATTTCCAAATGGGTAGCAATGAAAGCATTTGTAGATTCCAACAATATGTTAATTTTAATTGTTTTAGCTTATGGCAGTGCAGCAACGCTGTTCTACTGGGGCAAATGGATGGGCAAACTGGTAAGTTATGCGAACGTAAAAGAAAAGGAAAAGAATCATTTCCATTTGGATGAAGAAGTTCCAATTTTCCTTCACGCACTACTTGTTGTAATTTCCTGTTTTACCTTCCCTCTAATTTCTAAATATGCTTTAATTCCTTATTTAACTGATTTATTTGGACAAACAGCGACTATTCCGATTGGAACCAGCGATGTGAAGTTAATGCTTTACATGTTAAGTATGTTAGTTGTACTGCCACTAAGCTTTATTCCAATCTACAAAAAGGATAAACGCAGAAGAGTAGCAGTTTATATGTCCGGTGAAAACACCGGAGATAATGTTACCTTCCATGGCTCAGCTGGTATGACACGTAAAGTTGAACTTCGCAACTGGTATATTGATGGTTACTTTGGTGTGAAGAAGTTAGCATTAGCCAGTGATATCATATCAGTATTAATCCTTGTAGTTGGCGTAATTCTTCTTATTGGAGGCTTGGTGGGATAATGATAATATTAATAACAATTGGAATACTTATTTTAGCGCCGCTGGTTGGTGGCTTACTGACAGGAATTGACCGAGTTATTAGTGCCCGTCTTCAAGGAAGACAAGGCCCTCCGGTATTACAACCTTTTTATGATGTATTGAAATTAATCAATAAGGAATCTATCGAAGTTAATTCCATGCATCGCTTTTTTGTTTATATATCCTTAATTTTCGTAGCTTTTACAACCGTAATCCTGGTTTCTGGCGGAGATATCTTACTTGCAATCTTCGCACTGACCCTTGGCTCCATTTTCTTCGTACTTGGTGGTTATGCATCCAATTCACCATACAGTACCATCGGCTCCGAGAGAGAGCTGCTTCAGATTATGGCATATGAGCCAATGGTGTTACTTACTTGCGTGGCTTTATATTACGCAAATGGCAGCTTCTTTATTCATGATATTATTAGTGCTGATAAGCCGGCAATTGTGTATTTACCTGGTGTATTCCTTGGATTGTTATTCATCCTTGCCTTTAAACTTAGAAAATCTCCTTTTGACTTAAGTATGTCCCATCATGGACATCAGGAGATTGTTAAAGGTATTACGACAGAATACTCCGGCAGGGACTTGGCAGTGATTGAAATTACTCACTGGTACGAGGTTATTATTACTTTAACACTTGTATATGTATTCTTTGCATCAAGCACACCGGTAAGTCATGTAATAGCTATAGCAGCTTGTTTGCTTACTTATTTCCTGGAAATCATTATTGATAATGCAATGGCACGTCTGAAATGGCAGCAAGCTTTTGTGTCTTCTTGGTTAGTGACGGGAATATTAGCTTCCTTAAACCTTTTCATTCTTTCCGTAATAAAATAAGAATGGGTTAAAGAAGAGATTGGCTGCGATAAGGCAGCAGAATGGAGATTGTTGTATGAAAGCGATTAAGAAATCACCATGGATTTTACATTATGACGGTTCCAGCTGTAATGGCTGTGATATAGAAGTTCTTGCTTGTCTGACTCCGTTATACGATGTTGAGCGCTTTGGTATTATAAATACAGGTAATCCGAAGCATGCGGATGTATTGTTAATCACAGGCAGTGTGAATGAACAGAATATTCCGGTTGTAAAGCAGTTATATGAGCAGATGCCAGATCCTAAGGTAGTTGTTGCTGTTGGTATCTGTGCCAATACAGGAGGCATTTTTGCTGAATGCTACAATATTGTAGGTGGAGTTGATAAGGTTCTTCCAGTTGATGTGTATGTACCTGGATGTGCAGCTCGTCCTGAAGCAATCATTGATGGTGTTGTAAAAGGTTTAGCTGTATTAGAAGAAAAGCAAAAATACGCCAGAAAGAAGAAATAGGACGTTCAATATTTCTTATGAAATATCCTTTTTAAGGGAAGAAATTCCCTGGAATGGGTATACTGAAAAGGATTAATTGAGAAAACCTTTCTGCGATAAGGATATAATTTAGTTACCGCCCCAAAGCGGTGGAATGGAGTAATCTATGGCTCAACAAACAATTAAGCAGATTTTATCTACTGATTTATTAGCTGAAACCCTTAGCCTGAAGAATGAAGGCTACAGACTTGTAGCAATCACCTGTACAGCGAAAGATGGTATGGAATTAAGCTATACTTTTGAAAAAGACTATGATTTAATACATCTTAGATTTGTTACCGATACCGAGGAAGAAATCTCAAGTATCAGCGTTATGTATAATTTTGCATTCCTTTATGAGAATGAGATTAAAGAGCTTTTTGGTGTTCAAATTAAGAACATTTCCTTCGATTTTAACAATTCACTTTATATTTTACCAGAACCAACACCATATAAACCAAAGGAGGGGAAAATTAATGGGTAAGAGAACTGTAGTTCCATTTGGTCCCCAGCATCCAGTACTTCCGGAACCGATTCATCTGGATTTGGTGTTAGAGGATGAGCGCGTAATCGAAGCTATTCCTAGAATTGGTTATATTCATCGTGGACTTGAAAAGTTAGTAGAGAAGAAGGATTATCTTCAATACACCTATGTAGCAGAGAGAATCTGCGGTATCTGTTCCTTCATGCATGGAATGGGCTATTGTATGGCTGTTGAAAGTATTATGGAAGTTAAGATTCCGGAAAGAGCAGAATTCTTAAGAACTATCTGGGCAGAGTTATCCCGTATGCACAGTCATATTTTATGGATGGGCTTACTGGCAGATGCCTTTGGTTTTGAAAGCTTGTTCATGCAGTCCTTTAGATTAAGAGAGCAGGTTCTTGATATCTTTGAAGAGACCACCGGAGGACGTGTTATCTTCTCCGTATGCGATGTTGGTGGTGTAAGAAAAGACATCAGTGCTGAAACATTAAATAAAATTGCTGATGTACTTACAAAGCTTGAAACAGAATTAAAAGAGACAATCGAAGTATTCTTAAATGATAGAACAGTTAAACTTCGTACTCAGGGTGTTGGTGTTTTATCCAAACAAGCAGCGATGGACACTGGTGCGGTAGGTCCTATGGCAAGAGCCAGCGGAATTGTAAGAGATATGAGAACCACAGGCTATGCAGCTTATGGTAAGATTAATTTTGAACCAATTGTAGAAGAAGCAGGTGACTGCTATGCCAGAACCTCTGTCAGAATGAGAGAAGTTCTTCAGGCAATTGATATTATCAAACAATGTATTGCGATTATTCCGGAAGGCGACATTAAAGTTAAAGTAACCGGTAATCCAAATGGTGAACATTTCACCTTAATTGAACAACCACGCGGGGAGGTAGTGTATTATGCAAAAGGTAACGGAACGAAATTCCTTGATAGGGTAAGAGTCCGCACACCTACCTTTGCTAACGTACCTGCATTAATGGAAACACTGAAAGATTGTGCACTCGCTGATGTTCCGATTCTGGTCGTGACCATTGATCCTTGTATCAGCTGTACCGAGAGATAATATAAGGTATTGATACGAAGCTTACTAACTAGATCAATAAGATGCCAGAGGCATCATGGAGGTTATAATGTCTATTTTAAGTATGAGCAAGACTCTGTTTAAAAATTTATTTCATGGACCTTATACAACAATGTATCCAATCAAACCAAAGGAGAATTTTGACCGCACCAGAGGCAGCATTGGAATTGTAATTGAGGATTGCATTTTCTGTGGTATGTGTGACAGAAGATGTCCTACCGGAGCAATTAAGGTTAAAAAAGCAG
>JASGEU010000200.1:0-4715 GCA_047606065.1 Mobilitalea sp. | reverse complement strand
TTGCAAGTAAATTACCAATGTCACCAAATTCGACTTGAATTCCATATTCATCACGGAGTAAATCATATACTTCGACTCCGGCTAACCCAATTTCAGTTGTATGGACGGACAATTTTGTACGGTCAAAATCAAATACGGTGTCTCCATCTATAATTTCAGAAGAAAAAGCATAATAACCACCGATTTGATTAATCTCCTGCCTTGCATATTCTGCAAGGGAAATTGTTTTTTGCACCATCTCTTTGCCGTTCAAATACATGTTCTTTCTTGCCAGATCAAGGGAAGAAAGAAGTAAATAGGAAGCACTCGTTGTCTGCGTAAGGTTAATAATCTGTCTTACATACCCTGGATCAACAGAATTTTGACAAAGCAGGAAGGAACTTTGGGTCAAAGAACCACCTGTTTTATGCATACTAACTGCCGACATATCAGCTCCTGCCGCCATAGCACTAATTGGAAGATTTTCTCCAAAATAAAAATGTGCTCCATGCGCTTCATCTACCAATACCTTTATTCCATTTGCATGTGCTACTTCTACAATCTCCTTTAAGTTAGAACAAATTCCATAATAGGTTGGATTGTTAACTAGAATAGCCTTTGCATCCGGATTTTCTTTGATTGCTGTTTTAAGCACCTCCACCGAGGTTCCCAGTGGAATTCCAATCTCATGGTTTACACCTGGATTAACATAAACAGGTATCGCACCACATACAACGAGAGCATTAATGGAACTTCGATGTACATTACGAGGCATAATAATCTTATCTCCGGACTTGCAGGTGGACATAATCATTGCCTGAACTGCAGCTGTGGTACCATTTACCATAAAAAAAGCTGCATCTGCACCAAACGCCTCAGCGGCCAGCTCCTCAGCAGCTTTTATTACCGATACCGGATGGATCAGATTATCCAGAGGCTTCATAGAATTGACATCCACCTTTAGACAATCGATTCCCAAAAATTCAGTTAATTCTGGAATTCCTCTTCCGCCTTTATGTCCCGGCACATCAAAAGGAACCACACGATTTTTCTTATGCTGTAATAATGCTTCATGAATGGGGGCATTGTGTTGAGTATACTTCATCGCTCGCTCCCTTCCACCTAGTAAATATTCATACCGCTGAAAATTTCAATCATTTCCTTGCGAAGACTGTTGGTAATATCCAGTCTCTGCTTGGGAGGCAATTCATAAACATCCTTATTAAAAAGATAGTTCTGTAATTCGATTTCCTTAATCAGCATCTTAGTATGAAAGATATTCGATTGATATACATTGACATCAATCGCATCATATTTTGTTAAAGTAACATCATCAATATAATCCTGGATAGAGGTTATATTGTGATCAATATAATATTTCATTCCATGCAGGTCTCTTGTGAAACCTCTGACACGGTAATCTATGGTAATAATATCGGAATCAAAGCTTCCGATTAAATAATCAAGCGCATTCAGCGGTGAAATCTCTCCGCAAGTGGAAACGTCAATATCTACACGAAAAGTTGATATGGAGTTATCCGGATGATGTTCCGGGAAAGTATGAACTGTTACATGGCTCTTATCAAGGTGTGCATGCACCGAGTCTTTATTCAAAAACTTACCTTGATTACAGGAATCATCAATGCCCTCCGTATTAAGGGAACCCTCTGCTATCAAAATATTGACAGAAGCGCCCTGCGGATCATAATCCTGCTTGGAAATATTTAAAATATGGGCACCAATCATCTCAGTTACATCCACCAAAATTTTAGTCAAACGTTCGGAGTTGTACTGTTCATCGATATAAGCAATATAATCTTTTTGTTCTCTCTCACTTTTTGCATAGCATACATCATAAATGTTGAAGCTAAGTGTTTTTGTGAGGTTGTTAAAGCCATAAAGTGTTAGCTTTTTATCCAACCCTATCATCACAACCTTTCCCTATGTAATGTTAGATAAATTATTATCCTGCCCTAATCAATATAACTTAAATAGATATGAACCTTATTCAAAGTCATTGTAGTTAGTGCATTTCATAATTTGCCTCCAATGAATGAGTGCTTGCATTCATTCACAGAACGCAAACCTCAGTGTGAAAGTGTTTTTCTTTCACAGTTTACAGCATTGACTATTATACAAAAATGTATTCAACTATGCAAGCATTATTTTTACTATTATTAAACCTTAAGTTTAGTATTACTGCGACTTTTTGACATTCCTGTCATAGTTCTAAAAAAGAGGGAAAAACCCGACTTCCTATAAGTCCGTTTTTCCCCTCTTTTTACTTATAATATCATGTAAACATTACCATAAAATCTTCATAATTACAGTCTTTGATTATTATATATCCAGCTTTAACTGCATCTCTTCTTCTGCTTCTAGCTTAAAGTCTTCCAGCTTTTCTGGATTCATAACCGGAAGAGCATCCAGGGACTGAAGTCCAAAGCTTCTTAAAAATTCTTCAGTAGTACCAAACAAGATTGGTCTTCCTGGAACGTCCATTCTACCGAGTTCGCACACTAAATTATATTCCACCAGCTTATTCACAGAGTGATCCGACTTCACTCCACGAATTGCCTCAATTTGCATTTTAGTAATAGGTTGTTTATAGGCAATGATAGATAATGTCTCAAGTAATACATCTGTCAAAACATGTTTTTTTGGTATATGTGTAATCTTTATAATTGTTTCATACATTGTGTTCTTAGTACACAACTGAAAAGCTCCATCCAATTCAATGATATGGATACCATACTCTTCACTCTCATAACGATCCATCATATTATGTATAATTCTTCTGGTGGTCTCTTCATCATGATCAATTGCACCGGCAATTCGCTCCAGTTCAACCGCTTCCCCCATAGTGAATAAGATTGCCTCTATCTGTGCTTCTATTACTTTTAACTCCATTAAAAGCTTGCCTCCTCCATTTGAATGATATCATTTGCTAAATAGGTAATTTTGATATCATCCAGAATAATTTCCTGTTCAATATATATTCTCCCGATCTTAATTAACTCCAGAATAGCCAGGAACGTAACTATGACTTCCATTTTTGTGCTGGCAGCTTCTAACAAATTGCGGAAGGAAAAAACTCTATGTACTAGTCCGTACTCTTGAACTTGCGTAAACTTATCGGACAGATTAATGTCCTCTTTCTCTATCTTACCAAACTTACTTCGAATAGGGTCAATTTTATCTGCCTGTTTCTTTACAATTGATTTAAATATTTCGTGCAGTCTTGCCAAAGTCAAGTCACATAACAGCTCGCTTGGATTGATTTCTTCTCTGTAATTTGCAATTTCCTCTGGAATTGTAGGTAATTTGAACATAGCGCGAGAGGCATCCAGCTGCTTGTCCTTTAATTCCTCTGAAATATACTTATACATTTTGTATTCCAGCAAACGATCCACCAACTCCTGTCTTGGATCTACAGCTTCCTCTTCTTCACTTTCTTCAACTGGAAGCAGCATCTTTGACTTAATCTTAACCAAAGTTGCTGCCATGACCAGGAACTCGCTCATTATTTCAAGATTCTTGGTATCCATCTGCTTAATATACTCTAAATACTGCTCTGTAATTTCTACAATTGGAATATCATATATATTAACTTTATTTTTATCAATTAAATGAAGCAAGAGGTCCAGCGGACCTTCAAACGCCTCTAATTTTACTGGAATACTCACATTAACCTCCTGCTGCCTTTAGGCAGTTCTAATACTGTGCGAAAAATACGCTCCGCACTCTTTGCCGGTTGAAAAATACTTTTCTTTTCAACCTTCCCCCTAAGCTTTTTGTTTTAAGGTCACATAGACAATTTCCGGGGTATTAAATAGTCTGGGCATAAAGGAATGCGAACCTAAGCCTCTGGAAACCACCATGTGTTTATCTTCCAAGGTAAAGCAACCCGAACTGTAAGCAGGGAAAAATTTTACTTGGGGCGATATCACTCCGCCTAATCCAGGCAGCCTGACCATACCACCGTGTAAATGACCTCCAATGGATAAATCTGCTCCCCATTTTATATAATTTGAGAAATATACAGGGTTATGTGCAAGTAAAATATGATATTTCCTTTTGTTGTCATTTTGAAGTAAAGAGGTCAAATAATTATCCTCCATTTCTGGAGCCTTACTTCGTTCAAAAAATCTTTGACCAATGGAAATACCACTAATTAATATACTATCCTGTTGTTTTTTTCGTTCTACCATTTCATTATTTAGAAATATAACACCTTTTTTCTTAAGTCTCTCTTGAAATTCAATCCAAGAAGAATATTCTTTCGACGCTTTCTCCAGCTGTTCAAATCTTTGCTCATGATTACCAAAAGAATAATAGATGTGATATCTTCTACTTAAATCTTCCAGTAAATCAAAGGCAGGACTTGGGTAACATAAGGTATTTTTACTTATCATATCACCAGCAACAAGAATAAACTCCGGTGACAATTGATCAATTTTCTTAGTTAGTCTTTCATTGTTCTTACCAAAGCAATTATTATGCAGATCAGCCAGTACGACAAAGCCGACTCCGTTAAATGCTTTTGGAAGTTCTGCAGCTGTCACGTTATATTTTGTATAAACTAACAGCTTTTTCTCGATTGCTGCCCATAAGAATAATCCTATCGTAATTCCAGTCACAAGGTACAGTGTTTGCATTCTATCTCGACTCCAATCGAGAAAAAGCTGTTAGTTTATACAAAATATAACGTGACAGCTGCAGAACTTCCAAAAGCA
>JASGEU010000199.1:0-31536 GCA_047606065.1 Mobilitalea sp. | reverse complement strand
GGTTTTGGTATATCAACTGCGGAACAGGCAGTGGCAATGTCACAGATTGCCGATGGGGTAATAGTGGGCAGTGCAATCGTAAAACTTGTGGGTCAATATGGGAAAGAATGCATTCCTTATGTAACTGAGTATGTTAAGCAAATGAAACGGGCAATTAACCTTACATAAGAAGTTCAATCATTGTGCTGCAGGATAGATAAATCATATTATTTATAATATTATAAATACTTAAGGGTCAAAATATGTCGATTAAACATATATTATAGTGCTAAGATTTTTAAATGCTCTTATTAATATAAAGAGAGGGACTATAATATGAGAGAATATAAACTACCTTATACGGATTATTTTTCTGAGAAAAACTATAACTGTTATAATAATGAACCAGAAAAGGAGTCAGAAAAAGATAAATGTAGGGAGAACGAAAAAGAAAAGGAAGATGAATACGAAAATTGTTCAGATCATAGTGACCGTGGGCAAGGCAATCAGAGGTGTGTAACCTTGGTTCATCCTATTATAAAGCAGACAGTTACAAAGGATGCCACCGCATCAGTTAAATACTGCATTGATGTTCCTGGATATGAAGTTGTTTCGGTATGCAATGATATTAAAGCTAAGGTGATAGAAACCAGTTGCGAGATACATGAAGATTTTGAATGTCCGAGCTATGGACCTATTCCTGGGGTGAAGACAGCAGATGTTAAAATTTTTGTAGAACTAAGAATTCCTATTGTAATCAGGTCTTATGGATGTTCTCCAATAACCGTTCCCTTTACCTGTGTAAAAAGCGTTGTATTCAAACTTGAAAATGTATTTGTATCTCCTGAAATAGTAAACTGTGAGGTTGTTAAGGTATTAGATATTGTAGGATCTGATTTTGAAGTTTCACCTGTACCGAAATGCGCACCTCATTGTTGTGTGGAAGGTTGTGCTTCTCTTACTGCAAAAATATCTGCCGGTGTATTAGCGAGTACGGTTGAAGTCGTAAAATGCTCAAGAGAAAGAGAATAAGTTCTCTAAAGCGTAGTTTAATTGTAAATAGAAACAAAGAATAGCTTCCTTATTACAGGTTGACTGACTTCTTGCAAATTCGTAGATACTAACGAAGATAGGTTCGTTGTGATTTATAATTGCAAAAATTTCTTTCATAACTGTAATATAGGAAGCTTGTTTTGTACTACTTTTCATTTTACGATTTTTTTAAAACTTCTTATTGACATTAACGCTGCGTAAAGGTATAGACTATGCATGTAAGGAGGAAAACGATATGGAATATACAATTCAGAAGTTAGGTCAACTGGCAGGCGTCAGTACCAGAACCCTTCGCTATTATGATGAAATTGGAATTCTTAAGCCGGCAAGAATTAATTCATCAGGATATCGAATTTATGGAGGAATAGAAATTGAGCTGCTGCAGCAGATCATGTTCTACCGTGAGATGGGCGTTAATCTGGACACCATAAAGGAGCTGATAACTTCACAGGACTTCGACGAAGAGAAGGCACTGAATAGCCATTTAGAAAAACTCCTTATTCAGAGAAAACAACTGGATTTATTGATTGATAATGTAAAAAAATCAATTGATTGCAAGAAAGGATTAATTAAAATGAGCGATAAAGAAAAATTTGAAGGATTTAAGAAAAAGTTAATTGATGAAAACGAAGAAAAGTACGGAGAAGAAATCAGAGAGAAGTATGGTGAAGATACGGTAAATAAATCAAATCAGAAAATGCTTAATATGTCTAAGGAAGATTACGAAGCATTCGAAAAGCTTGGTCAGGAGGTATTAGACACTCTGGAAGCAGCCTTTGCGACAAAGGACCCAGCAGGAGAGTTAGCACAAAAGACAGCAGACTTACATCGTCAATGGTTAACCTTCACTTGGCCCTCCTACTCCAAGGAGGCTCATGCGGGCGTAGCGCAGATGTATGTTGATGATGAACGTTTTACCGCGTATTACGATAAAAAACAACCTGGCATGGCTGCCTTTTTAAGAGATGCTGTCCATATCTACACCGGAGCAAACAACTAAAACAAATTATAGAAAAATGAAAAATCATATTATCTCTCAGTATATTCACCTTTACCCTGGTAAATCCAATAGGAAGGTAATACTGTTAAACATGTAATTGAAACAATTGAACCACAAGAATGAATAACTAAACAGTCTATATCATGATAAATTAATTTTATGGTTTATTAAAATTGATTTATCATGATGATAAGGATCTCATAAGTCATATAAGAAGTAAGAAAGAAGAAGTATGACATGACCAGATTGGTGCAGACCGGCAACAAATGCTTACATGATTTATAGCAAGCATTTGTTGGTAAGGCAAATCCAGATGGTCATGTCATACTTCTTCAAATAAATAACACTAAAAATGACTTATAAGGTCCTTATCTAAAAACATATCTTATTTAAACCTAAACTTATTTAAACCTAAAACACATCTTTTGCCTGTTTTGCCTTCTCAAACTTATCCGGTTTGATATGGCAGTAGCCATTTGGATTCTTATCCAGATACTTTTGATGATATTCTTCGGCTAAATAATAATTGCTAAGAGGAAGCATCTCAATAGCAATCGGCTTCTCATAACGTGATTGAAGCTCTTTAAGCGATGCTTCAATCACTGGAATATCACTAGGATCTTCATAATAAATACCGGTACGGTATTGTGTTCCTATATCTCCACCTTGTTTATTGACTGAAGTAGGATTAATAACATCATAATACATATTTAAAATAAACTCTAAACGAATTTGCTTTGGGTCATAGTATACCCGGACTGTTTCGGCATGACCGGTGTTATTGTGACACACCTCTTTATAAGTGGGGTTTTCCGTATTTCCATTGGCATAACCAACATCTGTACTTACAATACCCGCAATATTAGATAAATACTTCTCAGTTCCCCAAAAACATCCTCCTGCAAGATAAATAACCTTTGTTTGATTTTTTTGCTCCATAATAACGCCTCTTTCTAGTGTTATAGACATAGGTAGTGTCTTTTTAACACTACCTATGTCTACTATTAATGAATTTTATATAGCCTTAAAGTAACCCGATTTTAATTGTTTTTATTAGAAAATAGTTTAATAATCTCATTCACACAAAGTGGTATAAGTGAGAAACCTATTACAATACCCCATTCGGTAAGACTTAGGTTGTGAACACCAAAAGCACTTGAAAGGAAAGGAACAGTAATAACCACTAACTGGAGTAAGATACCAATAATAATTGCACCGATTAAATACTTATTGCTGAAGAAACCGATACGGAAAATGGATTTATTAAAGTTACGCATGGATAAGGAGTAGAAGAGCTGGGAAGCTGCTAATACTACAAAGGCCATTGTTCTGGCATAAGGAATTGCTTCTTCTAAAATATCTTCGGACAACATATTGGAACCCAACTCATAGCCATGCTGTGATAAGCCGAAGTAGAAAGCAATCAAAGTTAATAAACCGATTAAAGCACCACCTAAAACAGCTCTAAACCCTGCACCGCCAGCAAAGAAACTTTCCTTTGGATTTCTTGGCTTTTGCTTCATTACATCTTTATCACCAGGATCTACACCCAGGGCAATGGCTGGTAAGGAGTCTGTAATTAAGTTAATCCAAAGAATCTGTGTGGCAAGTAGTGGAACTGGCCAATTTAATAATATAGAAATCAAAATTGTTATTACTTCACCCAAATTACAGGAGAGCAGGAAGATTACGGATTTCTTGATATTATTATAAATATTTCTGCCTTCTTCAATAGCATGTACTATTGTGGTAAAGTTATCATCAGTTAAAATCATATCACTGGCACCCTTAGCAACATCAGTACCTGTAATACCCATAGCCACACCTATATCAGCATATTTTAAAGAAGGAGCATCATTCACACCGTCACCGGTCATGGATACGATATTACCCTGTGCTTTGAAGGCACGCACTATCTTAACCTTATGTTCCGGAGATACTCTGGCAAATACTCTGTAGTCATTGATATGAGCAGCAAAAGCTTCTTCGGAAAGTTCATCAATTTCTGTACCTGTTATACTTTGTGAAATAGAATCAGCAATTCCAAGCTCTTTTGCGATAGCAACAGCAGTATTCTTATGATCACCAGTAATCATGATAGGGCGAATACCTGCCATCTTTGCTTCATGAATGGAATCCTTTACTTCCAATCTTGGAGGATCAATCATACCTACAAGACCAATAACTGTAAGGTCCTTTTCCATTTCTTCAGGAGGAAGTATTTTATCTGTATCTTTAAACGCAACTCCGAGAACACGAAGAGCACTGTCAGACATGGATTCTGTTACCTTAAGATAATCAGCCTTTAATTCAGGCGTAAGAGGAACAATATTCCCATTAACCAAAGCAGTGGCAGAAAGTTTTAATATGTTATCAATGGCACCCTTTGTATGAATTCGATAGGTATTACCCTCTGCATTTAAGGTAGACATTAATTTACGATCAGAATCAAAAGGGCTTTCAGATAAACGTTTATGGTTTTCATTTAACTGCGCCTTTGAAAGGTTATACTTATCACCAAGAATTATTAATGCTATTTCTGTTGGATCGCCAGTCCCCTGTCCATTAATATAGGTAGCATCTGAGCATAGTACAAAGGATTTGATCAGTTCTTGTTCATCAGGGGTTGCAGTTAAATTACTTCCTTCCCCTGGTACGTGTGATAAATTCCCAGAAGTGTATTGCTGAACAACCGTCATTTTATTCTGTGTCAATGTACCCGTTTTGTCAGAACAGATGATATTAACTGAACCAAGAGTTTCTACAGCTGGCAGTTTTTTAACAATAGCGTTGATTTTTGACATTCTGGTAACGCCAAGAGCTAATACTATTGCAACGATAGCAGCAAGTCCCTCTGGAATAGCTGCAACAGCTAAGGAAATAGCAGTTAGGAACATTTCAAATAAATCTCGTTTTTGAATTAAAGCGATTACGAAGATTAGTGCACAGATACCAATTGCAAGAAAACCCAGAATACGTCCCAGCTCATCAAGTCTTCTTTGAAGAGGTGTCATTTCATCATTGTCTTCGTCAAGAATAGAAGCTATTTTACCAATTTCTGTAGCCATCGCAGTAGCAACTACAACACCCTCTCCACGTCCATAGGTTGTTAAAGTTGATAGGAAAGCCATGTTACTCATATCACCAATAGGAGTTTTGGGATCTTGTAACAGTGCAGAGGCGTTCTTTGTGGACGGAACCGATTCACCGGTGAGTGCTGATTCCTCAATCTGGAGATTGGCGGTGTCCAGTAAACGGATATCAGCAGGAACATAGCGGCCGGCATCCAATAAAATGATATCACCAGGAACTACCTCTTCGGAATTAATTTCAATTGCCTTACCATCACGACGTACTAAGGACTTTGGTGTTGTCATTTTTTGAAGAGCTTCTACAGCTTTTTCGGCTTTGAATTCCTGAATGACACCGATAACCGCATTTAAGATAATTACCAGTAAAATAATGATAGAATCGGCATACTCATGAATAAAAAATGTTATTACTGCAGCAGCTAATAATACATAGATTAACATGTCCTTTAATTGGGATAAAAATAATGCAATTACACTTTTTTTCGGTTTACCTTTCAGCTTGTTATAACCATATTGTTCCAAACGATGTGCTGCTTCGGTTTGAGATAATCCTACCGAGGGATCAACACCTAATTCATTTAGAACATCATTTTGTGATTTCATAAACCACATAGTTACACCTCTTTCATAGATATAATCATCATTATAATTCCAAATAATGACTTCTTTATTCTTTCAATATCAAAGTTTGAAATAATTATAAAGAAGCAGGGATATTATATCATGTAATAAGCACATGATATTGGCACTTGATACCATGGAAACGCATTAAATTTCATTCAGCGCGAATATAATGTATCGACATTATATCATAAATTGAAAATTTTAACATTAAAATTTGATGAAAATGATGCGTGCGGTATTGATCATTTTATGTCACATGGTTAAATTGACAGGTAAAATATTCAAATATATAATAGAAGAAGATGAAATGGAAGGAGATAAGCTAACTACAATGACGTATTTACAAGAATATCTGAAACAGCAAGGAGTTAAGGATGGTCTTATTAATTACCTTTCCTTTGTAATACTTACTGCAATAATATTAATTCTATGTATTTTGTTAAATTTGATTGCAAAAAAGATTGTCATTAAAATTTTGGCTAAAATAATTCATAGAAATAAATATAAATGGGACGATAATTTATTAGACCGGAAAGTTTTTCATCGATTGGCAAACTTAATCCCTGGAATTGTTCTTTATTTGTTTGCACCTGCCTATGGATTAGCAGGAAACTATCTGCTTCGGGCAGCCTCGCTTTATATCCTGTTTGTATTGCTTTTTGTTTTTAATTCACTATTAGATGCTGCAAACGATATTTACAGCAATTTCCCGGTATCAAAAATAAGACCAATAAAGGGATTATTACAGGTTGTTAAGATTGTAATTATGACAATCATAGGAATTATTATGCTGGGGATCCTTATGAAACAAAATCCCTGGTATCTGCTTAGTGGTATCGGTGCTTTAGCAGCAGTATTTTCCTTTGTATTTAAGGATACTATTCTCGGTTTTATAGCCGGTATTCAGTTAACTGCCAACGATATGTTAAGAATTGGAGACTGGATTGAAATGGAGAAATACGGAGCAGACGGCAATGTAATTGATATTACTCTGAATACAGTTAAGGTTCAAAACTTTGATAAAACAATTATATCTATTCCTGCCTACGCATTTGTATCTGATTCCTTTAAGAATTGGCGCGGTATGATAGAGTCTGGCGGACGGAGAATTAAGAGATATATCTATATTGATGTCAACAGCATCACTTTTTGTACACCGCAGATGCTGGATAAATTCAAAAGAATTGCATATTTGAGTGATTATATCAGTGAGACAGAACAAAAAATAATCCAATACAATATTACCAAGAGTTTTGATAAGGAACTGCTGATTAATGGAAAACACATGACAAATATTGGTACCTTTCGCGCATATATTCAAAAATATTTGGAACAGCATACACAATTACTGAAGGATATGCCTTTGCTGGTTCGTCAGCTTCCTCCAACTGAGTTTGGGTTACCACTTGAGATCTATGCATTTACAGGTGAAATCGAATGGACTTCCTATGAAATTATACAAGCGGATATTTTCGATCATATTTTTTCCATTGCAGGAGAGTTTGGATTAAGAATTTTCCAAAATCCAAGCGGCTATGATGTTGGTAAGATAGTGGAAAAGAATATATAAAACCAGAAGAAACATAAATCATTTCTTCTGGTTCGCGGGTGCGTTCGCATTAATAAATGCAAGCATTTAAATGCTAACTTTACTTACGCGCATAATAAAGGCAGGGATCAACAATATCCCTGCCTTTACTATTTGTGTCTCATTCGATTTTAGTGCAATTATTCAGTTTTCATAGTTAGATATCTTTTTTCATTTTCTTTTCTGAAACTGTCCAAAGCTACCATCTCCTAATCTTTCCAGAAATCATGCTGATTGTAATTCTGAGACGTAATTACAAACATTTATATTTAAATTTTAGATACGACTCAAAGGAACTTATAAACGAAGTGTATTAGCATCATGCAAGTTAAGTTCTTCGTCGTATCTGATATTATTATGTCTCGAAACAAAAATAATATACGATTTTTAAATATTTTTAAATTCCAATTCATGACAAATCAAACGACTTTTAATTTGCTGTTTGACGTCTTTTAATAACCTTTAATCTTGTAAATTCTTCTCTCTCTTTTTCTTCAAGTGCATTCTGAATTTGATTAACGAGAGCAGAGTAACTTGGAATTGTAATATTCTTTAGAGCATTCGCTCTTTTTTGGGTTTTATTAATATTAGTAGCCAAGCGATAGGCTGAATTTTCAATCATGGACAAACGAATGGTCAGCTCTTTTACTTTGTTAAAGCGTTTTGTCGCTTCATCAAGGGATAATCTCGTCTGAAAAAAAGCATAAGTAGGTTTGCCAGGTGTGGTATCATATTCAACCAAGGGAATCTCGGTACCCATAATACTACGCTGTTTGATTTCAATGGAATTTTCTTCAGGAACTGTTTGAGAAATTTCTGAAATATGATTGATTCCCATCTCAATATTCGCCTGTTGCAGAGCAAGATAAGCAGAAGAGAAGGTGTTATCGATTTCAGCCTGAACATCTTTAGCTGTATCAATTAACTCCATGAGTTCTCTCATTAAAATATTACGTTTCTTATCCATCAATTCGTAACCTTGCTTTGCTAATTTCAGAGAATTCTTAGCTAATATTAAATTACCCTTAGTGGGAAAGGTATTCGGATTCATGGGATCACCTCAATTCGCTTAAGCTTGATTTTTGTTAAAATACAGATCCAAAATTTTTGTATCAATACGATCTAATTCTTCTCTAGGCAGAAGCTTCAATAACTCCCAGCCTTTATCCAAGGTCTGAACGATGGTTCTATCTTCAATACGACCTTGAGAGATGAATTCTTGCTCCATAGCAGCACCAAACTGTAAGTATTTTTTATCTACTGGAGATAATTCGTCCTCACCGATAACACTTGCTAAGGCTCTGGCTTCACCAACACGAGCATAAGATGAGAAAAGCTGATTTGCTAAATCCTGATGATCCTCTCTCGTGAATCCCTTACCAATACCGTCCTTCATAAGACGGGAGAGGGAAGGAAGAATATTAATCGGTGGATAGATAGATTTCTGGTGTAACGAACGCTCGAGAACAATCTGTCCTTCTGTAATATATCCGGTTAAGTCAGGAATTGGATGTGTAATATCGTCATTTGGCATTGTTAAAATTGGAATCTGCGTAACAGAACCTTTACGGCCATGAACGATACCGGCACGCTCATATAAGGTCGCCAATTCACTGTATAAGTAACCGGGATAACCCTTTCTGCTTGGGATTTCGCCTTTAGAAGAGGATACTTCACGCATCGCCTCTGCAAAGGAGGTCATATCGGTTAAGATAACAAGAATATGCATTCCCTTTTCAAAAGCAAGGTATTCTGCAACAGTTAATGCAACCTTAGGAGTAATCAGACGCTCAACCACAGGGTCATTTGCTAAATTCAAGAACATTACAACGTGGTTGCTGGCACCGCTTTCTTCGAAAGTTCTTCTAAAGAAGTCAGCAACGTCATGCTTTACACCCATGGCAGCAAATACAATACCAAATTCTTCGGTGGAGTTTTCACCCAGGGATGCCTGCTTTACAATCTGAGCTGCCAAAAGGTCATGCGGAAGACCATTTCCTGAAAAGATAGGAAGTTTTTGACCACGAATTAATGTTGTTAAACAGTCAATTGCTGAAATACCTGTTTTAATATAGTTACGAGGATATTCTCTTGAAACAGGATTTAACGGAAGACCATTAATGTCTCTTTTAGTTTCAGCAACAATCTTGCCAAGACCGTCAATTGGTTGACCTACACCGTTAAATACACGACCCAGCATATCCGGAGATAAATCAACCTCCATGGGATGACCGGTTAATTTTGTATGAGTATTAAACAGGGACATGTCTTCCGTACCCTGAAATACCTGTATAATTGCTTTATCTTCATATAATTCTACAATACGGCCAATTTTCTTTTTGTTGCCTTCTACGGTTAATTCAACGATTTCATCGAAGGAGGCATCTCTAACACCCTCAAGAGCGATAAGGGGGCCGTTAATTTGACTTAGTCCTAAATATTCTATCGACATAATAAATTACGTTCCTTTCTTTCCTTCTTATGCATTCGTCTTCATAATCTTATCATAGAATTCATCAATCATTGCCTTGTATTCATCGAACTTATGCAATTCATCGTTAGCAACATCATATTTAATGGATATAACTTTATCAAATACATTACTTTCTTTTAATAAGGACATTGGCATACTACGGTCAATGAGAAGCTTAGCCTTATGATACAGATAAAGAGCAGTCTGCATCATTTTAAGCTGTTTCGCCATCGGTACATAAGTATCGGATGGATGATAAGCATTCTGTTGAACGAAACCAAGACGGATAACTCTTGCAATTTCAAGAACTAATTTCTGATCATCTGGCAATACATCGCTACCAATCAGCTTAACAATTTCATTTAATTGATTTTCTTGAGTTAAAATGTTAAGAATTTGATTTCTGCACTCTACAAAATCTTCACCAACATTTTTAATATACCAAGGCTCGAGATCGGAGAGATACTCACTATAGCTGGTTAACCAGTTAATTGCAGGGAAATGTCTTGCATAAGCAAGTGACTTGTCAAGTCCCCAGAAACAACGAACGAAACGTTTGGTATTTTGTGTAACCGGTTCAGAGAAGTCACCACCTTGAGGGGAAACCGCACCGATAATGGATACACTGCCTTCACTATAATTTAAATTCTGCATAAAACCAGCTCTTTCATAGAAAGCGGAGAGTCTGGAAGCAAGATATGCAGGGAAACCTTCTTCCGCAGGCATTTCCTCAAGACGTCCGGATAACTCACGAAGAGCCTCGGCCCAACGAGAAGTTGAGTCAGCCATGATAGCAACATGGTAACCCATATCACGATAGTACTCAGCTAAGGTAATACCTGTATAGATACTGGCCTCACGCGCTGCAACTGGCATGTTGGAGGTGTTTGCAATTAAGGTTGTGCGGTCAAGAAGAGGATTACCTGACTTAGGATCCACAAGCTTTGTGAAATCCTCGAGTACCTCTGTCATTTCATTACCACGTTCGCCGCAGCCGATATATACAATCAGATCTGCGTCTGACCATTTAGCCAGCTGATGCTGGGTCATAGTCTTACCTGTACCGAAACCACCAGGGATAGCAGCAGTGCCTCCCTTAGCGATTGGGAACAGGGTATCAATAATTCTTTGTCCGGTTACCAAAGGACGGTCAGCAGGATAACGTTTTGCTGTCGGTCTTGGAACACGGATTGGCCATTTCTGAGTTAAGGTTAATTCCTGTTCCTGATCATTACAATCTGTAATTGTAACAATTGTATCGTTAATTGTATACTTGCCGTCTGCAACAACTTTGGTGACAACGCCATTTACGTCCGGAGGCACCATCGATTTGTGCACAATCGCTCTGGTTTCTGGAACTTCAGCAATGATAGTTCCTCCGTATACCTTATCACCAGGCTTTACTGTAACATGTACATCCCATAATTTTGAAGTATCCAGAGCATCTACTGAAACACCTCTGGAAATATATGCGTCAGATTGTTTAGCGATTTCTTGCAGCGGACGTTCAATACCGTCAAATATGTTACTAAGGATACCCGGTGCCAGTGTTACTGAGATAGCAGAACCTGTTCCTGTAACTTCATCGCCGGGTTTTAAGCCGGTTGTTTCTTCATATACCTGAATTGTGGTTTTACCGGATACTAGACCGATTACCTCGCCAACTAGCT
Source organism: Mobilitalea sp. (assembly GCA_047606065.1). GTDB lineage: Bacteria > Bacillota > Clostridia > Lachnospirales > Lachnospiraceae > Mobilitalea. The sequence continues at coordinate 20,057 of JASGEU010000199.1, read as the reverse complement.
TATCCTTACCTACTAAAACCATTTCACCTATCTTAAAGGCTTCATTCCCACCAACAAATACAATGGGTCCGTTAATACCATTAATTTTACCTACTACATTCATAAGGATAAACTCCTTTTCCTAATCTTAAAGAGTAAAAGAACTCTTAGCTTCTTCCAATTTCGTTAAAAACGAATGATCAATCAGAATACTGCGTGATGGAATTACAGCACGTATTCCACCTATAAACTCACGGTTACTTACCGTCAGTGTAGTACCAGTTTTTTCTTCGAGCGCTGTCTTTTTACTCGCATCAGATGGATCAATATAGATTGTAATCTGATCTCCATTAGCAAAAGCAGTAGCACCGGTAATATGTGCATACAGTAATTCATCGTATGCGGGAGTATTTTTATATTCCTCCAACTTCTTTCTCACATCAGCAAATATTAGTGTGGAATACTCTGCAGTTTTTTCTAACACCTTACGTCTGTTATCCATAGAAGCAGCAGAACTTCTTCGATTTCTTTCGCGAAGAATATTGTCAGAAGCAGTACGATAGGCGGCATCCGCTTTACGTAAAGCAGCCTCTTTGCGTGCTTCAAAGTGTTTTTGCAGTGTTTTTTTATATTCTTCTACGATCTCGATATTCTGTTTCGTAGCACTTTCAATTACTGAAGTATAGAAATGCTCTAATTTTTCATCAAGAGTCATAATTACCTCCAATTTATAATTTTAAACCAATGGCTTCATTAACATAAGATGTAATAAAGTCCGGTTTACGTCCAGTACCATGTCTGTCTGGAATTTCAACAATTAATGGAATTCTCCTATTTAGTTTTACATCATTAATGATTTCAGGAAATTCATTGCTTAATTTTTCAGTTATCAGAATGATACCAATAGTTTTATCGGAAAGTACTTTATCTAATTCATCTTTTAATTCGGGCTTGGTATGTACCACAACACCATTAACACCCGACAATTTCATTCCGGTATAAGTATCAACATTGTCACTGATTAGATACATACGCATATAAATAACCGTACCTTTCTAGGATTATGAGAACAGGATCATTAAGGAAATGATGAAACCATAGAGACATACGGACTCAGCCAAACCAACGAAGATTAAGGATTTACCCATGATGGAAGAGTCTTCACTAAGTGCACCTAAAGCAGCGGAAGCAGCAGAAGCAACGGCAATACCACCACCAATGCCGGATAAACCAGTTGCAAGTGCAGCCGCAATGTATTTCCAACTATCAACAGAAGCAGCTGCGGTAGTTGTTGCTTCAGCAGCAGATACATGACCTGTGAAAATAGAAACATTAGCTATTAATAAGAAGCTGAAGAATAAGAATACATTGAAACCAAGTGCTGCTTTAAAACCACCTTTTGTTTTTTTGCTGTAGAAAAATGCTCCAAAAGGAATGATAATGCTTAATAATAATGCGATAACAGTAAGAATTTGAATAGCCATGGTAGTTCCTCCTTAGATTTTAAAAAATAAATTTTATATTTTTGATGTTTAATTCTTGGCAACACATATAATTGTGAATCTTTAATTCAATTTGCTCTTATAAGGCTTGAACTCTCGTCCATTGCCTTTATAGAAACGGCTAAACATTTCATAGTATTCAAGACGCAATACCTGAATACCAACCACGAAGCCTTCCAATATGGAAACAATTACATTTCCTAAAACTAGTACAATAATATTTACATTGCCAGATTCAGCTCCGGCAAGCAGCATAACAACGGTCATCATACCGGCGTGGCTAAGTGCAAAGGCTCCAACTCGAAGAAAGGAGATTGTATTTGTCAAATAGCTTAATAATACTTCAAACATTTCAAAGAAGGCCTCCATAAAAAACTCGGATTTATTCTCGGGAAAAATATGTGCTTTTTTCTCAATCAAATGAGTCAATGGCTCTCTGAAGAAAAGTATGATAAGTGGTATGCCTAAAAATATAAATAATACGATTGCTCCGGGCATCGGATGTCCAGTAAATACCAAAGCTACACTTGAAATCAAGGCAGCATAGAAGATAAGGCCGGCAACTCCGTTGATATCAAAAAATACTTTACCCCAATTCTTTGCTTTAATGTTGTTGATGATGAAGAGTGTCATTGTAGTAAGAATTAAAAGTACACCAAAACCAACGGTTGTAATTAAAATGGTCATAACATTTTCTCTTGGCGAGAGCCATATAGGTTTGAGCGCATGCTCAAAACCAAAAATGCTGCCATACATAAAGCCAAAGAATGTGGAGAAAATTCCGGCTGTAGAAATAATTGCTGCCAACGCCATCTTCTTATATTTATATAGAAGATAACCACCTACTGCCAAACATAAGCCCTGACCAACATCACCAAACATAATTCCAAAAATAATAGAATAGGTCAGTGCGACAAAGGATGTTGGATCCATTTCGTCGTAGGCGGGTAAGCCATACATTTTGATAAATAACTCAAAAGGTTTAAATAATTTAAAGTTTTTAAGCTTAATAGGAGGCTTTTTCTGTACATCAGCCTGCCCTTCATTAAAGAAACAATACATCAGGTCATCTTGTTCTGCATCTTTAAGTAATAAATCGCCTTCTTCATCTGAAATCCATCCGCAGATTATATAGAAGACATCATGCAGGCCTCGATCCCTGGTACATGCAGCATATTTTCTAACATCAAAATTATTAGAAAGTATAAGAATTGCTTCATGTGCCTGTAAAATTTCTTTGGCATGTTCGTTTAACCGTTTCTTAATCTCTAAGTTTAAAGCATCAAGTTCACGATTAATTTCATTAATCTTTTTCATTATTGATTGATAAGATTCTTCAGGGGTTCCTTCATATGCATCAGGAATTCTTACCTGTTCAAAGTGAAGAGAGTTGAATATGGCATCTGTCTCTGCAGCTTCATTTGCTGGTACAAAGTAAATACCCCATACATAAGTACGTTCCCGTTCACATTCGTAAAATACTGTAGTTAAGTTCTCATATACATATTTGGAGAATTTTGTGTAAAATTCGGTTGGAATTTTACCGAAACGATATTTAATAAACTTCAAATTGATAATTTGATGAATATTATAATCTAAATGCCTGAAATGCTCAATCTGCGATAAAAGCTCGTTGAACTCCTGTCTTTGATTCTTTAGATCATGTTTCTTTTCATTGAGATCGGAGAGAAGTGCATAAGCTTTTTTTACTACAGCGGCAGATTCATCAAAGGACAAACGTTTACTGGAAGAAATATCAATTGGATCAACTCGTTTTACAAGCTCCTCGGATTTACTTTGGATTTCCTTGTAAGGGTTTATCTCAATCAAAGGTTTTAAATCGTAGGTTGTTTTCAACTCAGTAAGAGCATTTTCAAGATGAATATCATATTTCGTGAGATATTGATTAATAACACGGTCAAAATCGTCCTTAGGACCTGTGATACTAATAAATCTCATTTTTTCAATCATGTCTCCACCTCCATTCTAGTGCAATTGCAGATATTCTTGCTTCTTTTTAACATCCAAGCCATAGCGGATACATTCCAATGCCGTAGTTAAAAGTCCAATTTCTCTGTCTTTACGATATAAATAGTAATTTACGACAGTCATGGAAGCAGGGTATTTCTTCATATTATAACGAAAAATCTTATTAATAATCCGTTCATATTCCTGCTCCATGGTACCATCTTTTAAAAACGAAACAAAATCTTTATATTTGGTTGTTAAAAGAAGGTTCAGAAATTCATCTAAGGTTACAGCTGAAATTAGACGGCTTAACTCTTGGGCAGTAAGCTTATAATTAATCGGTATTAAATAGGTAAGAATATCAGCAGCACTCATATCGTACATACGCTTGGAACGATAAATCCACATAATATTAAGCAGATCAATCTCTTTTCCTAATCGATACGCAAAAGCTTTACGATTATTCCCGCCCAGATCCTTCTCTTTAAGCCTCCAGGATTTTGTAAAATAATAAATATCCAATGCCATTTCGTAATCAAAAGAAGATAAACCGGTTTTACTGTTTAATTTAGAAAGCAGTTCATAGTACTGGGTTCCTTTTAAATTACTAATGTACTCTTCCATAGAACGAGAGGCAGTTAACTTTGTAACATCAATTGGTGAATGCTTTGTAAAAAACTGATTGAACAAAGATAAGTCATAAGAATTTTCGCTCGTATGAATTAAACGGATACATGCCTTTAAGACATTGACTTCATATCGAAAGAAGATGAGTTGCAAATCTTTACGCTGTTTATCCGAAGCAAAATGATAGATTTTTGCATAATCCAGATATAGAGCGTTGATAAATACTCGTTCAGCTTCTCCACGATGCACTTCCCGTTCGTCATATTTTTGAAAGAGGTCATGATATCCTGGATGCTTTTTTAAAAAAGCAATAAAATCGGGTACTGTTTCTAAGCTGATGATTTGCTGCAAGTCATTTTTACTTAACAAACGCTGACTCATAGCTCTGACCTTAGTATTAATACCACTATAAGAAATCGAAGTATTCATATAATAACCATGCCTTTCTCAATGCCTGCAAACTAGGGGATACAGGCACAATATTTGCGAAGTGAATTTCATTCACTTTTGTGAAAAATTTCTTTTTCACGATAACCTCCTATAAAGCATTTCAAAGAAAAAATCTTGTTAAAACAAGATTGCAGAACTAAATAACTTATTTTCTTACTATCGATTGAAAAACATTGTCAACGAGTGAATCATGATTTGTTTTATAATGGTTTTCAAGATCTAAGAGCTGTTTGCTGCTGTTTTCTATCAGATGCAGCTTTTCAGACTCTAAATCTTTCTCGGCCTTCATTAAAAGCTGATTAACCTTTGCGTTATTAGCTTCTGCAATTTCTGCCTCCATTATTGCGATTGCTTTTTCATTTTCTTCGAATAATTCATTCTTTTCATCGTTGGCTCGCTCTAAAATCTGATTTGCTTTTTGCTCAATATCAAATAAAAGACCAATTACTTTCTCCATTTATTTACCTCCTATCAATCGACAATATTAAATTAATCATACATTTTTTCTTAATAAATGCAATAGCTAATATGTACAATTTAGCAAAAAAACATTATAATTTTTTGTTAAAATCTTTTGCAAACCCTGGATTGAAAACGATTAAGTTAATTATTATAAATTTATTAAAAAAGACTTGCAAAAAATCACGAAAAGGATTAAGATGTTTTGTGTAAGCAATAGTCAATTATTATAAAAATAGAAAATTTGATTGCAGAAAATACAACATATTATGGATTTAAGTAGAAATGATTTGTGAGATTTTATAATATATGAATCTAAACTACATATTAATTGTTTAAAATGACAGATTAATGCGACAGAAAACGATTAAGTAAACTACATCCAATATATGGTAAAAATATTTAGTTCGAAATCAAAATACTTGCGAAGAAGGAGTTTTATCGTGATTTCAATTAAGGATGTATCCGCCAAATGCGGCGTATCTGTTGCAACTGTGAGCAAAGCACTCAATGACCATAGCGATATAGCAGAGGCAACAAAAGAAAATGTTAGAAGAATAGCTAAAGAGATGGGCTACTTTCCGAATTCTTCTGCACGAGCTTTAAAGACCAATCGTACCTATAATATAGGAGTGTTATTTGTGGATGAAGCGCAGAGCGGTTTAACCCACGAGTATTTTGCTAACGTATTGGACAGCTTTAAGGTAGAAGCAGATCGAAACGGTTATGATATAACGTTTATAAGTAAACATACGGGACAAAAGAACATGTCCTACTATGAACACAGCAAATACCGTGGAGTAGACGGAGTAGTAATTGCATGTATTGATTTTTTTGATCCGCAAGTTGTAGAGCTGATCCGTGGCGAATTGCCCGTAGTTACAATTGATCATGTGTTTGACAACAGAAGTGCCATTATTTCTGATAACGTAAAGGGTATGCATGACCTGATTACTTATATATATGAAATGGGGCACAGAAAAATTGCATATATCCATGGAGCAGATTCCTCGGTTACCCAAAATCGAGTAGGGAGTTTTTATAAGACTCTTGGCGAACTTGGAATTGATGTTTCGGATGAGTATGTAAAAAGTGGTATTTATCATGATCCGGTAACAACTGCAAAGATAACAAAGGAGCTTTTAGAACTTAAGGACAGACCGACCTGTATTATATTTCCAGATGATTTTTCGACAATTGGAGGCATGAATGCAATTAAAGAAATGGGACTTCGTATTCCGGAGGATATTTCCATAGCAGGTTACGATGGAATTTTATTATCTCAGGTGTTAGAACCCAAACTTACAACCCTTCAGCAGGATACCAAAGCCTTAGGTCGCAGTGCCGCTGAAAAGCTAATTGCATTAATTGAAAATCCGAAAGCATCCGTAATAGAAAGAGTCGTGGTGGAAGGTAATGTAATCCATGGTAAATCCGTACGCAATTTGAATGACAGCAAATCAATATTAAATAGAAAGGGCTGAGACTGGAAATAATTAATTAAGGAATTTTCTAAAAAGTTATGATTTTCTGAATTTAAGAAAAGTTGTAAAGGTTTTAAATTACATTTTGTACTCTCTCCTGGGGAGGTTGAGACGTGATGGAATGTAATACATAGTTTTATTTTTAAGCTTTATACGAAACAATATGATGAGTGGGAGTTCTTATATAATTTCCGTATGAAGCAAAATAAGGTAACGCAGGCATTATTATCGCAGCAATGTGATATAAAATTAAATGCAAAACTAACTATCATTTAACAAATTTGAGGGAGGATTTAAGAATGAAAAAGAAGTTATTAAGCGTTCTCCTTGTTGTAGCTATGGTTTCTACGATGTTTGTAGGCTGTGGTAACAAGGACAAAGATGACGACAGTACAACAACACCAACAAAAGCAGCAGGTACAACGGATCCTACGGATAAGCCATCCGATGATACGGATACACCAGTAGCATCCGATGAAGGTAAAGTGTTAAACATTCATTGCTGGAATACAGAGTTCCATGACAGAGTTGCAGCTTATTATCCAGGTTATGTAGAAAATGCTGACGGCACAGGAACTATTGGCGATGTAACAGTAAACTGGGTAGTAACACCTAGCCAGGATAATGCTTATCAGAATGCTCTTGATGCAGCGTTAATTGCACAGGCTGATACAGCAACTGATGAAAAAGTTGACCTCTTCTTAATAGAAGCTGACTACGCTTTAAAATATGTAAATGCAGCTACACCAGTAGCAATGGATGTTACTGAACTTGGTCTTACCACTGATGATATGAAAGATCAGTATCAATACACCAAGGATATCGTAACAGATGCTAATGGCGTTATCAGAGGTACTACATGGCAGGCAACTCCTGGATTATTCGCTTACAGACGTTCCATCGCTAAGGATGTTTTAGGAACAGATGATCCTGCAGAAGTTCAGAAGAAGATAAGCAACTGGGATGATTTCAATACAGTTGCAGCTGATATGAAAGCTAAAGGCTATACAATGTTATCCGGTTATGATGATTCTTATAGAACCTTCTCCAATAACATGTCTGGTCCTTGGGTACAGGATGGCAAAGTTATAATTGATGAAAACTTAATGAAGTGGGTTGATCAGACTAAGACCTTTACTGACAATGCATACAATAATAAAACTTCCCTGTGGGCAGATGGCTGGACCGCTGATCAGAGCCCTGCAGGCAAGACCTTTGGTTTCTTCTATTCTACATGGGGTATTAACTTTACATTACTTGGAAACTCTTTAGCAGATCCAGATGGTGAAAAAGCTGTAGGAAATGGTATCTATGGTGATTGGGCTGTTACAGAAGGTCCTCAGCCTTATTATTGGGGTGGAACATGGATTTGCGGCGCTATCGGCACTGACAATCCTACTTTAGTAAAAGATATTATGTATTCCTTAACTTGTGATGCTGCTAACATGAAGAAGATCACAGAAGAAACACAGGATTACACAAATAACCAGACTGCTATGAACGAACTTGCTAACAGCGATTTCAAATCTGATTTCTTAGGCGGACAGAACCACATTGCATTATTTGCAGCAGCAGCTCCTAAGATTGACATGAGCAATATCTCTCCTTATGATCAGGGATGTAATGAATCCTTCCAGAAGGCATTCAAAGACTATTTTGACGGTGTAGTTGATAAAGATACCGCATTACAGAATTTCTATGCTGATATTAAGGTTAAATATCCAGAATTAACAACAGACTAATTTAATAAGTAATTTATCATAATACAGGATGAAGCAATCTGCCAAATGAGGAGTCATCTTCATAGGATGAAGATATTCTTCATCCTGTATTTTTGAGAACTATCTTTCAGTTTTTGTAGCTGAATAGATAATTTATTATTTTTACTTTCATATTATATAAAGTCCTATGGAACCATAAGACAGGCAGGAGGTTATATGTTTAAGAAAAAATCAAGCTGTGTCAGCTATACGAAGTGGGGATATATATTCTTAATTCCTTTTTTCCTTATCTACTCGATTTTTTCATTAACACCACTCATTTCAACATTCTATAACAGCTTTTTTCAAAATTTTATGTCCGGTCTTACTCAGGTGGGTCCTGATTTTGTTGGTTTTAATAATTTTAAAGCAATATTTTCAGATGCTATGATATGGACTTATACAAAAAACACCTTAATTATGTGGCTCTTAGGTTTTATCCCGCAGATATTGGTATCCTTATTATTGGCGGCTTGGTTTACTGATGTCAGATTAAGAATAAGGGGAGCCGGATTCTTTAAAACAGTCATTTATATGCCAAACCTTATCATGGCTGCAGCATTTGCCATGTTATTCTTTTCCATGTTTTCTGATATCGGACCTATAAATGATATTTTGCAAAGTATAGGTATAATTGATGAACCGTTCCGCTTTACTTCTACGGTATGGGGGACAAGAGGATTGGTTGGGTTGATGAACTTTTTAATGTGGTTCGGTAATACAACAATACTTTTAATGGCTGGTATGATGGGTATAGACACATCACTATTTGAAGCAGCAGAAGTTGATGGTGCAAAGTCTTTCCAGATTTTTCGATTGATTACAATGCCTTTGTTAAAACCTATCTTTATTTTTGTACTTATAACTTCCTTAATCGGCGGTATCCAGATGTTTGATGTTCCACAGATTTTGACAAATGGCAGTGGTACTCCAAATAACTCAACCATGACTCTTATCATGTATTTAAATAAGCATTTATATAGTAAGAACTATGGTATGTCAGGAGCACTTTCAGTAATTCTATTTGTTATTACTGGAATATTAAGTATGATTGTATTCTTTAGATTAACTAAAAAAGAGAAATAAGGAGGGTGAACATGAAAGAAAAGGGTAGTACTTCAGGAATATTTTTTAGACGTTTTATAGCTTATATCGTGTTAGGGCTTTTAACGGTTGTTTGCCTGTTTTCCTTTTATATATTATTAGTTAACTGTACCAGAAACAATGTTGAAATACAAAGAGGGTTTTCTTTATTACCAGGGGACTCAATCATTCGAAATTTTAACAATCTGATGGATAATAATCAACTTCCTGTATTCACAGGTATCGTTAACAGTTTCATTGTAGCAGCAGGCAGTGCAATATTAACAACCTATTTTTCAGCTTTGACCGCTTATGCAATTCATGCTTATGATTTTAAATTTAAAAGATTTGCTTTTACCTTTATTTTATTAATTATGATGGTACCGGCACAGGTTTCTGCTTTAGGTTTCATTAAATTAATGAGATCCTGGGATTTATTAAACAATTTTATACCTTTGATCGTTCCTTCCATTGCAGCACCAGTAGTATTCTTCTATATGAAGCAATACATGGAGAGTGCCTTACCACTTGAAATAGTTGAGGCAGCAAGAATTGATGGCGCACCTGAATTCAGAGCATTTAATAAAATAGTTCTTCCTATTATGAAGCCGGCAATTGCAGTGCAGATGATATTTGCCTTTACTGGCTCTTGGAATAATTATTTTATACCAAGCTTAATTCTTAATAAGCCGGAGATGAAAACCCTTCCCCTGTTAATTGCACAGTTACGAAGTGCTGACTTCCTAAAGTTTGACTTGGGGCAGGTGTATATGATGATAGCAATATCAATTTTTCCTGTGGTCATTGTATACTTATTCTTATCAAGAAGTATTGTTCAAGGTATTGCCATTGGTAGTATAAAAGGCTAACAACATTAAAATAATTAAGGCTGATAGAGTTTATGATACTATAATCTTTATCAGCTTTTTTCTAATTATACACATGGTAATAATAACCACATTAAATAGAAAAATATACTACAACATATTGACAATGAATCCATATGAATATATAATAAAGGCAACCGGTGAATACACCGGTTTGATTTTAAAATAATAGTTTGATAATCAAAGTAATATTTCGAGAAACTTTTTAGCCAGGAGGAACCGTATGATAATGAAACCTTTAATTATAGGAGACTTAATTGCTCGCATTCCCATTATTCAAGGTGGTATGGGTGTCGGTGTAAGCAGATCAAAGTTAGCAGGAGCCGTAGCCAAAGAGGGCGGAATCGGTATTATTTCAACAGCGCAGATTGGATATGACGAGCCAGATTTTAATAAACATCAAATAGAAAGTAACTTATTCGCAATAAAAAAACATCTTAAGCTTGCAAAGGAAACTGCAGAGGGTGGTGTAGTCGGGGTCAATATTATGGTTGCTACAAAGCAATATGAGAAATATGTTAATGCAGCCTGCGAAGGTGGAGCTGATGTAATTATCTCCGGAGCTGGCCTGCCAATCTCCTTACCTGAGCTCGTAACTGGGTTTAAAACAAAGATTGCACCAATCGTTTCCAGTATTAAGGCAGCCTCTGTAATATTAAAAATGTGGGATAAAAAATATAAAAGAACTGCAGATTTTATCGTTATTGAAGGTCCGCTTGCCGGAGGTCATTTGGGATTTAGTAAGGAACAATTAAATCAAATCGAAGATTTAGACTATGATAATGAAATAAAAGGCATTGTAGAGTGTAAAAAAGAATACGAGATAAAGTATAATCAATCCATTCCAGTTGTTGTTGCAGGCGGAATATTTGATCAAAATGATATCAGGCATGCACTTGACTTAGGGGTAGATGGTGTTCAAATTGCAACACGGTTTGTTGTAACAGAAGAATGTGATGCCAGTCAGGAGTATAAAAATGCTTATTTGGCAGCCAAAGAAGAAGACGTTAAGATTGTAATCAGTCCGGTAGGAATGCCTGGCAGAGCTTTAAGAAATCCATTTTTAAGCACAGTGGATAAGGGAAGAGTTGCTGTGAAAAAATGTTACAACTGTCTCGAACATTGCAACCCCAAGGATACTCCCTATTGCATTACTAAAGCTTTAATTAATGCAGTAGAAGGAAATATTGAGGAAGGATTAATTTTCTGTGGTGCAAAAGTTCATAAACTAAAGCATATGACCACAGTGAAGGCTATTTTTGATGAATTGGTATTTTAAATATAGAAACTAATTATTAGAAATTAATTATGCTCAAATCGACGAATCATGAAAAACGCTTAAACTTATTCCTACTGAACCTGAGCAGGATGGGCTTAAGCGTTTTAAAAATTGATAAAGGTTTATAATTACCGATATTATTAGGTTGTATTAATTTGGTTAAAGTTTTAACTTTAAAATCATCAAAATGTGATTTTCGTCACAGAAATAATGAGCATTTATCTCTATACTAGGAATATTAATCCTTCTAGAATAATCTTAAACGAATAAATGGGATATTAAGCTTTAAATTTGATATAATTTATATATGGAAATATTTTGTTTCTTTGATAGAATAATAGATATATAATTGCGATAGAATGGAGCAACAAGATCGTGAACCTGCTTTGTTCATGATCTTACATCATAAATTGGCACTTAACGCCACAATGGAGGTAAGGTAAGTATGAAAAAACAAGTTGGAGTTATAGGTCTTGCAGTAATGGGTAAAAATCTGGCACTTAACATTGTCGATCATGATTTTTCAGTTGCCGTATACAATCGATCCCCAGAGAAAGTGGAAGAGATTGTTAGCGAAGCTGAAGGAAAAGACCTTCTTGGGACCTATACTGTAGAAGAATTTGTGGAAGCTTTGGAATTACCACGAAAAATTATACTTATGGTGAAAGCAGGGGAGGCAGTAGACAGCACTATCCGCCAGTTAATACCCTATTTATCCAAGGGAGATATTATAATGGATGGAGGAAACTCCTATTATGCAGACACCATACGCAGAAGCCAGGAGTTGGAGGCACAGGGCTTTTATTTTCTTGGAGTTGGCATTTCGGGCGGAGAAGAAGGTGCCAGATTTGGTCCTGCCATAATGCCCGGTGGAAATAAGGAGGCTTATCAATATTTGGAACCAGTACTTACTGCAATTTCTGCAAAAGTAGGGAGTGATAATTGCTGTACTTATATTGGAGATAATGGTGCAGGTCATTTTGTTAAAATGGTTCATAACGGTATTGAATATGCAGATATGCAATTAATCAGTGAAGCTTATGCAATTATGAAGAATGTACTTCGACTTTCTCCTATGGAACTTCATGAGGTCTTTACGAATTGGAACAAGGGAGAATTAAATAGTTACCTGATTAGTATTACAGCAGATATCTTCGCTAAGAAAGATACAGAAGCAGATGGTTATCTGGTTGATAAAATTCTTGATGTTGCAGGTCAAAAGGGAACTGGTAAGTGGACTGGTCAGATCTCCCTTGATTTGGGTGTTCCAACACCAACCATTACGACAGCCGTATACGAGAGATCACTTTCCTCTAAAAAGAGTGAACGGGTAGCTGCCAGCAAAATATTAAAGGGACCTGGAGATTTAGACACTAAGAGCAAGGATTTTGTAGAAGCAATTCGTAAAGCCCTCTATGCAAGTAAAATCTGTGCTTATGCACAGGGCTTTAGTCTGCTGCGCGAGGCTTCAAAAGAGTATGGCTGGGAGTTGAACTACGGAGAAATTGCTAAGATTTTTCGTGGCGGCTGCATCATTCGAGCTCAATTTCTTAATCAAATCAGCAGTGCCTATGAGAAGAATCCAAAGTTAGTTAATTTGATGCTGGAAGATTATTTTAAAGATATTATTAGTAATTATCAGGTGGAATGGAGAGAAGTAATCAAGTCAGCAATCTCAGCAGGCATTTCTGTGCCAGCATTTACAAGTGCACTTTCTTATTATGACAGTTATCGCAGTGAAGAGTTACCAATGAACTTATTACAGGCTCAGAGAGATTATTTTGGTGCTCATACGTATGAGAGGACAGATAAAGCAGGAATATTCCATACTCAATGGTAGTCCTTAATAAATGAATTTGCTTCATAGAGTTATTATTATTGAACATATTGTTTAAATACAAGTTGTAAAGGAGGGGTGTAAATGAAGACAGAACAGACCGACCATCTGGAGGTTAATTTATCTTCCATCCTGGTGATATTTGGCGGCACAGGTGATTTAACTCATAGAAAATTGATGCCAGCCATCTACAATTTAATTCGAGATAAGATGCTTCCGGAACATTTTGCAATTGTCTGTGTCGGAAGAAGAGATAAGACACAGGAGGAATATAAGAAAGAGATTTATGATTCCATTCATAAGCATTCCAGAAATAAAGTTCAGGAGGAAATCTGGAGTCAGCTGCAAGGGATGATTTATTATTATCAGTATGACTTTACGCATATTGAGGAATTTATCAGCTTAAAAATTTATCTTGAGGAACTGGATGCAAAGGTAGGAACTAATGGCAATCGGGTATTTTATCTTGCGGTTGCACCAGAATACTTTGAAATCATAGTTCAAGGACTTCAGGTTAGTAAAATGGCAACAACGCCTGGCTCCTGGAGCAGATTAATAATAGAAAAGCCCTTTGGAAAGGATCTAAAGACTGCGCGGGCTTTAAATAATAAGCTGCTTGAGGTGTTTCCAGAGAAGAGTATATACCGCATCGATCATTACTTAGGAAAAGAAATGATCCAGAATATAATGGTGCTTCGTTTTTGTAATTCTATTTTTGAATCCATTTGGAATAACAAGTTTATTGATAACATTCAGATCTCACTCACTGAAACCTTAGGGGTTGGTACCAGAGGTGGGTATTATGAGAATTCAGGTGCTATGAGAGATATGATACAAAATCATATTCTTCAGATATTGACTCTAGTTGCCATGGAACCGCCAATTAACCTAAAGACGGACTCCATACGAACTGAAAAACAAAAGGTATTAGAAGCAATTCAAGAAATTACGCCGGAGTTTCTAAAGAACAATGTGGTATTTGGCCAGTACGGAGCAGGTACAATTGAGGGAAACAGTGTAAATGCTTACCGGGAAGAGATAAATGTTCCCAGTAACTCTGAGACTGAGACTTTTGTTGCAATGAAACTTTTTATTAATAATTTTAGATGGGCAGGAACTCCTTTTTATATTCGTACAGGAAAACGTTTGGGTAAAAGTTCTGCAGAAATTGTGGTACAGTTTAAAGATTTACCAAATATTCTTTATTTTCAAGATAAGGATGAACAGGAACCAAACTTATTAGTCCTGCGAATTCAGCCAAATGTCGGTGTATTCTTTCAGTTCAATACGAAAGATTTTAATTCCTACAACGGAATTGTATCTACAAAGATGGATACCAGTCATTTAAATCCGATGCAGGGCAATACCCCCGAGGCATATGAACGTTTAATATATGATATTCTACGCGGTGATTCAACTCTATTCTCTCGATGGGATGAGGTGGAATCAGCCTGGAGAGTAGCAGATCAGCTGATACAATATCGTAAGCAGAAAAAGAGTAAATTCCCTAATTATGACTCTGGCTCAATGGGTCCGATAGCTGCATTTGAATTGTTGGCTAAGGATGGCAGAAAGTGGTGGCATATATAAAGTTATATTTACAGTATACACAGATTAAATGCCACAGATAGGAGAAAGCAAATGAATTTTGAGGATAAGAAAATATACGATATCTCTATGCCAATCAAGCATAGTATGCCGGTTTACAAAGGCAGGGATCAAAAACGTCCAGTTCTTAAAGTAGAGAGCGACTTTCAGACCGGAACAATACATGAGAGTAAAATTGAGATGAACCTTCATACCGGTACTCATATGGATCGTACCCTTCATATGATTCCTGGCGGGAATACCATGGATACCTTTGAGGTAGGGGATCTCATTACAAAGTGCAGAGTATTGGATTTAACTTCAGTAAATGACAAAATTACAGAAGGAGACCTCCTAGATAAAAAGATTGTTGAAGGAGAGTTTTTGTTACTTAAGACCAAGAATTCCTTTGAAAATATTCTGGAATCAGAATTTATATATTTAGAACAATCCGGAGCAGAATATCTGGCTAAGTTTAATTTGAAAGGTATCGGAATTGATGCCCTTGGAATTGAAAGAAATCAGCCGGGACACGAGACGCATCTTGCCTTAATGGAGGTTGGAGTTCATATTCTTGAAGGTTTACAATTAAAGGATATTGCGGAAGGAGAATACTTGCTGGTCGCACTTCCTTTAAATATAATCGGTGCGGAGGCAGCACCCCTCCGAGCTATATTGCTGGAACTATAAGAAATTCCTAATTATGGGCATATTTAACAAATTATAATTAGAACATGTATTATTATCAGAAAACAATGTATAAAAAATGATAATAAATTGATTATAATTGGAAAATATTTGTGGTATTTATATAAAATATCCTTGCTAGAACGGCAAAATTTTAATATAATATTGTAAGGAATAAGTAGAAGCTGTTATAAACACAATTATATTTATAACAGCTCTTTTTATGCTCATATAACAAATGAAAGGAATTATTTATGGAAAAGAGAAGATACGGATTATTTACAGCTATCACTATGATAACCGGAATTGTTATTGGTTCTGGTATCTTCTTTAAGGCGGACAATGTATTAAGTTATACCAATGGAAATGTAATGTTAGGAATTATCATTTTTGTAGTTGCAGCAATTGCCATAGTTTTTGGCTGTCTTGCAATTTCACAGCTGGCAGTGTTAACAGATAAACCAGGAGGATTAATCTCCTATACGGAAGAATTTGTCGGCATTGGCCCTTCCTGTGCATTCGGTTGGTTCCAGACCTTTTTATACCTGCCGACTCTTGCAGCTATTGTTGCCTGGGTAAGCGGCATCTATATCTGCCAATTATTTGGTATAGAGTTTTCAATGGAGGTTACAGTTTTAATCGGAACAGGATGTCTTATCGTTTTATTCATAATGAATGCACTTTCTGCAAAATTAGGCGGTTATTTTCAAAATGCATCCATGATTATAAAGATGATTCCTTTGGTTATTATTGCAGTAGCAGGCTTAATTTTTGGTAATCCAAGCGAAGTTACATCAGAGAGTATTGAAACCTTTAAAACTGCTACAACCAGCTTTGGATGGGTAGCAGCCTTTGCTCCAATTGCCTTTTCTTTTGATGGTTGGATTGTATCTACTTCGATCTGTCACGAGATAAAAAACAGCAAACGTAATCTGCCGTTAGCGCTTACAATTTCACCATTAGTTATACTTGTTTTATACCTTGCTTATTTTGTAGGTATCTCTGCATACGTAGGACCAGAAACCATTTTATCACAGGGAGATGAATCAACCTTTATAGCAGCAACTAACTTGTTTGGTGATTTAGGTGCTAAGATTATTCTTATCTTTGTTATTATCTCTGTACTAGGTACAGTGAATGGTTTAGTACTTGGATTTATCCGTATGCCTTACTCCATGGCACTTCGCAATATGATACCTGGAAGCAATTGGCTGAAGAAAGAGGACGAAGCAACACAAATGCCTATTAATTCTGCTGTTTTTGCATTTATCCTCTCTATTCTTTGGATGGGTATCCACTACATTACACAAAAGAAGTCAATGAGAGGTGATGTATCGGAAATTGCAATTGGTGTGAGCTACTTAAACTATATTGTTCTCTATGTTACAGTTATGCGTCTTGCTAAGAAAGGAACAATTAAAGGCATCTGGAAGGGTTATATCATACCTGTTCTAGCTATTATTGGTTCCTTAGTTATATTATCCGGCAGTGTTACACATCCATTGTTTATCTATTACTTTATTATTTGTTTAGCAATTATTCTTTCAGGATATCTGTATTATCGAAAGAACAAAAAGAATATCTTATAAAAATATCTTTAAGCCTTGAAAATGTCTTAGTGTAAACAAGAAGAAATGACAAACCGTTTCACATATCATGAATATTGGGCGGAGTAGTATAAATCTCGAATTTGGGATTTATGCTACTCCTTTTTGTATTCATGACAGATGAAAAAAACTTGTGATTTCTTTCAGTTTAAGCGGGGATTCTTCATAGAAAAAGTTTTTATAAGTAATAGATATCAAAAAAATTGGAAACACTGTTAAGTGAAAAATGCGAGTTTTACAATAACTTTAATCATTGAAACGGAGGAAATGGCTATGCTGGAAAGAGGAAAAGACAAAAGCAAGGAAAAAGAAAAAAAGAATAAAAGATTGAATGCAGTGAAACCAACCAACAACGAAGGTACTGCTGCCTGGCAGGACGCTGAGGCAAAATATAAGGTTGATAATGTAAGTAAACCATCCATTGAACGGGTTGTTGATGCAAAAGACTGGGTGGATAACGGCAGCAAGCTATAATTTAAATAGAATCTTTGGAGGTTATTCAAAATGGGAAAAATTCAAATGACAGTGGATGGAAATACAGCGGCAGCCTATGCTGCTTATGCATTTACCGATGTAGCTGCAATCTATCCGATTACACCATCTTCGGGTATGGCAGAGTCTACTGATGAATGGGCAGCAAACGGAAGAAAAAACATCTTCGGACAGTCCGTTAATGTAGTAGAGATGCAATCAGAAGCTGGTGCATCTGGTGCATTTCATGGCTCCTTGCAGGCAGGTGCATTAACAACCACGTTTACAGCTTCACAAGGTCTATTATTAATGATACCTAATATTTATAAAGTAGCAGGCGAACTTCTTCCAGGTGTTATTCATGTAAGTGCACGTGCTATTGCAACTCACGCCTTAAGTATTTTTGGAGATCATCAGGATGTTATGGCTGTAAGGCAGACCGGATGTGCATTACTGGCTTCAGGTTCGGTGCAGGAAGTTATGGATATTGCTCCAGTCGCTCATCTTAGTGCAATAAAAGGAAGATTACCTTTCGTTCATTTCTTTGATGGTTTTCGTACTTCTCATGAGGTGCAAAAAATAGAAGCTTTGGAATACTCGGATTATGCCAGAATGCTCGATATGGAGGCAGTAATGGAATTTCGTAATCGCGCACTGTCACCCAATCGTCCGGTTATTCGAGGTACGGCACAGAATGCGGATATTTATTTCCAGGGCAGAGAAGCATCTAACCCATTCTATCAGGATTTAATTCCAATCATTGAAAACTATTTTAAAAAGGTCGGAGAATGTACGGGAAGAAAGTATGGTCTTTTTGACTACTACGGTGCAAGTGATGCAGAATATGTGATTGTTGCTATGGGCTCTGTAACCCAGGCGATAGAACAAACGATAGATTACTACAATGCACAAGGGGAAAAGTATGGTTTGGTGAAGGTTCATCTTTATCGTCCTTTCTCCATGGATCATTTTATCCAAAGTGTGCCTAAAACAGTCAAGAAAATTGCAGTGCTTGACCGTACAAAGGAACCAGGAGCAATTGGCGAGCCACTTTTTATGGATATCTGTTCTTGCTATGTTGGCAAATCCAATGTACCTCAAATTATTGGCGGTCGTTATGGATTAAGCTCAAAAGATACAACTCCTGGACAAATAGCCGCTGTATACCATAATTTAAAAGAAGATAAACCAAAGGAAGGCTTCACAATTGGTATCAAGGATGATGTTACAAAAACCTCATTAATTGAAGTCAAGGATCTTCAAGTGGAAGCCGAAGGCACGTATTCCTGTCAGGTATGGGGACTCGGTTCCGATGGTACTGTCGGAGCAAATAAAGAAGCGATTAAGATTATTGGTTCTAATTCAGACTTAAAGGTACAAGGCTTCTATGACTATGATTCTAAGAAATCAGGTGGTTTAACCGTTTCCCATCTTCGTTTCAGCAAGGAGCCGATACGTTCCACTTATATGGTTTCTCATGCGGACTATGTGGCTTGTCATAATCAATCTTATGTGAATAAATATGATTTACTTCATAGCCTTAAAAAGGGAGGTATTTTTGTTCTTAATACCCAATGGGAAGGTGCAGAACTGGAGGAAAAACTTCCAAAGCACTTAAAGAAAGAACTCGCCCAGAAAAAGGCTCGCTTCTATACCATTAATGCCATCGATATAGCAGGTAAAATTGGGTTAGGCAATCGAATTAACATGGTAATGCAAGGTGCATTTTTTAAACTGACCGGCATCCTCTCCGAAGATATCTATTTAAAGGAATTAAAATATGGTATCAATAAAATGTATGGTAAAAAGGGTGAAAAAGTTGTAAAAATGAATGAAGAAGCGGTGGATCAGGGTATTAAATCCATCCAGCAAGTGAAAGTATCAGAGGAATGGTTAAAGCTTGAGTGTGACGATAATCCGGATACAAAAGAACCAGAGTTCATTCGAAAAGTGATGCGGCCAATGACAGAGCTCAAAGGAAATGATCTCCCGGTCAGTGCATTTTCTGGACGTGAAGATGGTACGTTCCCGGTTGGAACAACTGCATTCGAGAAGAGAGGTATTGCAGTTAATGTTCCAGAATGGATAGAAGAACGTTGTATTCAATGTAATCAATGCTCTCTGGTATGTCCTCACGCCGTAATTCGCCCTTTCTTATTGGATGACGAAGAACTGAAGACTGCCCCGGAGGACTTCAATACAAAGAAGGCAATTGGTAAGAATTATGAAGGTTACCATTATAAGATTCAAATTAGTCCAATGGATTGCACCGGCTGCGGTAACTGTGCAGATATCTGCCCTGCAAAAGGAAAGGCATTAATTATGCAGCCAATTGAAACTCAATTGCCAAAACAAGTGGGTAACTGGAAGTTCGCCAAAGAACACGTTAG
>JASGEU010000198.1:0-17249 GCA_047606065.1 Mobilitalea sp. | reverse complement strand
TTAATACCACGTCTGCCGCTTCAATAGCAGCGTCGGAGCCTAAGGCACCCATTGCAATTCCAATATCAGCTCTGGCTAGAACTGGAGCATCGTTAATACCATCTCCAACAAAGACTAATTTACCTTTGGTTTTTCTGTTTTTATCTAATTGTTCCAGCTTCTCAACTTTCTGATGTGGCAGCAGTTCTGCATAGACCGTATCAAGACCTATTTCACGAGCTATGGTTTCACCAACGATCTTAGTATCGCCGGTTAACATGGCGGTTTGATGAATACCTAAAGCTTTTAAGTCCTGAAGAGCTTTCTTAGTGTCAGGTTTAATTTCATCAGAAATTACAATGTATCCTGCATATACACCTTCAACTGCCAGGTAAACAATACTGCCTAATTCATTTACAGGCTCATAAGTAATTTGCTCCGCTTCCATAAGCTTACCGTTACCGGCAAGTACAGATTTACCATCAATCCTTACACGAATACCATGACCAGGAACTTCTTCCTGCTCTGTGAGTCTCTGCTGATCAATTGGCTTATTATAAGCTTTTTGAATGGATAAGGCGATTGGGTGGTTGGAGAAGTTTTCTGCATGTGCTGCATAGGAGAGAAGGTCTTGTTCTGACCAGCCATTCTTAGCAACAGTTTTTGTCACTTTGAAAATACCTTTGGTTAATGTTCCGGTTTTATCAAAAACGATGGTATCAACACTGTTAAGTGCCTCAAGATAATTACTTCCTTTAACTAAGATACCATTTTTTGAAGCTCCACCAATTCCGCCAAAGAAACTAAGTGGAATTGAGATAACAAGAGCACAAGGACAGGAAACAACTAAAAACGCAAGAGCGCGATAGATCCAGTCGCTAAATTCTGCACCTGGTATCACAAGGGGAGGAATTATTGCTAAAGCTAAAGCTGCAAAAGTTACTACAGGTGTGTAGTATCTTGCAAATTTTGTGATAAAGTTCTCAGTAGGTGCCTTTTTACTGCTGGCATTTTGTACTAAATCAAGAATCCTGGCAATCGTAGATTCTCCGAATTCCTTAGAAACTTCAATGGTTAATACACCGGTTTTGTTAATGGAACCGGATAATACTTCATGACCGGGTTCAACATCCCTGGGTAAAGATTCACCTGTGAGAGCGGAGGTATCCAGCGCAGAAACACCTTCTATAATTCTACCATCCAAAGGAATTTTCTCACCAGGTTTTACTATGATATAGTCGCCGATACTTACTTCTTCCGGAGTAACTTTTCTAATTTCGTTATCTATTTTTAGATTTGCAAAATCAGGACGGATATCCATTAGTGCTGAAATTGATTTACGGGAGCGATTAACTGCCAGATGTTGAAAAGCTTCGCCAATCTGATAAAATAGCATAACGGCTACACCTTCAGGATAATTGCCGATAGCAAAGGCTCCAATGGTAGCAACACTCATTAAAAAGTTCTCATCAAATACCTGACCTTTTGAAATGTTTTTTAGTGCGCGTAAAACAACTTCGCCGCCAATAAGAAGATAACTTATAAGGAATATAATAAGTTCTGTGGTATTTGATAAATCCAGAAAGAAGCCTGCGACAAATAATAAAGTACCGATGATTAAACCGGAACGGTAAACCCATTCTTTTATTTTTTCTGACTTATTGGTATCTGTCTTTTTCTCTGTATAGGAAATTTGAATATCTGGTTCAATACTCAAAACAATTTGCGATGCCTGGCGAATAATAGCAGGAAGATCTTTTTTATTCTCTGCCTCGATGGTAAGTCGTTGGGATACAAAATCAAGGGAAGCTGTTTTAACACCATCCACGCGTTTTACCTGTGTTTCCATTTTTTGTGCACAATCAGCACAACCTAGACCAAGTAAATATAATACTTTTTTCCCCGGCTGCAGAATTTCTTTTTCAATCATGGATATATCGGAGTCATGCCTCTTTATGATAGCATCTGTTTGGGCAATCAGACTATTTGCTTCATTGGCATCCTGAATATCCATCGTAAGTGTTTTTGCTACAAAATCAACAGCAGCATTTGAAACTCCATTTAGTTTTTGTACGTCACGTTCGATTTTAGCAGCACAGTTGCCGCAGCAAAGTCCCTCTAATATAAATTCCTTTTTTATAGTTGCATCCATTGTTATCACCAACCTTTCCCTACAATTCTTTTACTACAATATCTTCATCATTTGAAATAGCAATAGCAGTGATTTCTTCCGTAATATTGTTAGTATCATTCTCAGTCTCTACGAAAAGAACTAGAGTATCCATATTAATATTAGCATTTTTTACACCTTCAATAGCTAAAACATTCTTTTGGATTTTGCTGGCACAATTGCCGCAGCAGAGACCTTCTAATAAATATTGTTTTGTTGTCATAGCATCCATCTCCTTTAATAATATGATTGAACAGTTGAATATATGTTCAATTGATTGAGCAAAAATAATCTATATATATTTGATTTGTTTATTAAAACATAATCATCCTTATAGAGGTAATTAAAAACTACTTTTCACATACATGTGACATAGCCTGATCGAAGATTGTTTTAACATGATCATCGGACAGAGAGTAATAAACAACCTTGCCTTCCTTACGAAACTTAACAAGTTTAGCTTGTTTGAGGAGTCTAAGCTGATGTGAAATAGAGGATTTCGTCATTCCTAACAAAACAGCGATATCACAAACGCACATTTCAGCACGAAACAAGGCACTTAGAATTTTTACACGGGTGGAATCCCCAAACATTTTAAACAAATCTGCGATGTCAAATAATAATTCCTCATCGGGCATATGTTCACGGACGTCATTTACAACTTCCTCATGAATTATATTACAGTCACAACGATCCGTATCTGCTGTATAAGCACTCATAGGTACCTCCTTTAAGTTGAATAGTTGAATATCTTTTCAACTATATTATATGCAACACTATTATTTTTGTCAATCATTTAGAAAAATTATTAACTCAAACTTCACAATGCAAAATTTTATATTATACTTGATAAAAGCAGCTTGAATGACTTGATTTTATCAAGTATAACAAAGGATTAGCTTCAAAGTTTGATTAATTAATATTAAAATACAAATAGAATTGCTTGGATTTATATTACTTATCGGTTTAGTATAAAGTAAACAAAGCATTGATTTACATAGCCTATCTTTTAAATTAAGATTGAGACATAAAAGAGAAAACACAAGGAGGATATACAATGAATCAAATAGGTGACAAAATTGCAATTAAAAGACAAAACATGAATATGACACAAGAAGAGTTTGCATTAAAATTAGGAGTTACACCGCAGGCCGTATCAAAATGGGAGAGAAGTCAAGGGCTTCCGGACATTGGAATGCTGGTAGGAATCTGCACGGTATTATCCATCGATGCTAACGAATTATTGGGTTTTGATATTCCTAAAAATGTTGTAGAAAATAATGATCTGGCAATGCAATTGGAAATACAGAAAAATATGATCTCAGAACCATTAATGCTTGAATTTGGTGCTGGTTTTATTCCTGCATTTATGGATGGAATTAAAACAAATTACATTAATGAGCAGCGTAAGAAACTTGTTTCAGAAACAGGGATGTTAGCTCCAGTAATAAGAATCTATGACAATGTAAATCTGTCGGAAAACGAATACCAGATAAAAGCCTATGATAAGGTACTAAAAAATGATAAAGTTGATTTGAACCTTAATAATATATTCCAGTATCTCATCAACGACTTATTTTTAGAATGTCGTAACAATTATTATCACATTCTGAACAAACAGATAATTAAGTCAATGATGGACAATTTAAACTTTATGTACCCTGGAATTATTAATGGTATCATCCCCGAAAAAATCAATTACCTGACAATCCTGGACGTTTTTAAAGAAATAATTAAGAAGAATGGTATTATCAGAAACCAGATCAAGATAATTGAGATCATGGAAAAAGAAATTATTATAAATAAAAATACGGATATTAATAGTATAGTAGATAGAATTTTTGAAGTATTATAATAATATTAAGAGATAGAATGAATACCTTTTCAGCAAAACATATCATAAAAAGTGTCTTAAATCCGCATATTAGATGGATTTACAGACACTTTTATGCTATATTGGTGTGGGATAAAATGACAGACCCTATGGTTATTGTACTATAGGTAATTCTAAAAAGAATACCTGAATATGAGTACATCCGTGAACAGTAACCATATATTAATGAGATGGATGGACGACGTTAGTTTGGTTTGGAAAAGGAGCAAATATGAAAAAAGGCAGGATTATTTTTACCATTCTTTTATCTATTTTGTGTTTTGGCAGTTGCGGCACTCAAAACAAGGAACTTACAGAAGAAGTAGTTAATGCTCCAGAAAACGAAGCTAGTAGTACCGAATTGCCGACACCTTCTGGAACCTCACCGGATATCTCGCAGTCAATTACTCCGGAAATTACATCAACGGTCGCATATAGCGGTGGGGATGTTGTAATTCAAGATGAAAAGATTTATTTTGTTAACGGCTATGATAATGTAACACTCTACAGTATGAATGTTGACGGCAGCGATAGTCGTAAACTTAACGATAATTCGATTACGTGGTTCTATGTATCTGGTAACAAAATATATTACCAAAATAGAAAAGACGGAAAGATCTATGGTATGAATATAGATGGAAGTGAGCAGCAAAAGTTAAACGATAATGAATTTGGTAATATCAATCTCGTAGGTGACAGGATATATTATAGTAATGCGGAGGATGAATATGCACTTTATAGTATGAACATTGACGGAAGTGACAGGAAGAAATTAAATGATGACATTCCATTGGATATAAATGTAATCAACGATCGAATCTATTATTATAACAACCTTAGTGGTGACCGTGGGATCTACAGTATTAAAACGGATGGAACTGACAGAGTAAAGCTGAACGATGACAGCGTATCTCTTATGCTTGCGGCGGATGGATGGATATTTTATAACAACGAGAACGACGATTACAAACTTTATGCGATCAGAACCGATGGTAGCGATAGACACAAACTGAACGAAGACCATGCATTAAACATAAATGTGGTTAATAATCGAATTTATTACAACAATGAAAAGGATAGTAAGATCTATAGTATAAACACGGATGGCAGTGACAGGCAACTCCTGTCCGACGATGACGCAGAATGGCTCATCGTTGGAGATAATCGTATATATTATACGATAACTGGTGCAAAGATTTACTCCATGAACAAAGATGGGACCGGCAAACAAATGATTGCTGATTTAACCAGGGATGTGTACCAGGATGTGACCTATGAAATAAAAACTCGCCTGAAGGAAGATATGCCGGAATACCGTTTTGTGGCTAAGGGGAGGACGAGTGGTACGGACGAATGGGCATTAGGCTTTGTTATGGGATTAGAGGTTTTTGATGAAAACAGTCTTCCCATCCTAACCGCTGATTTTTCACAGGCTTTTAGAGATGAGGTAATCGGATATGACGTATTTAATCAAATGCTGGACACTATGGGCCTTCATGTTGTTGATGTGAATTTTGATGGTTATAGAGATGTAATTATCTTAAATTCATTTTCCGGTGCACATTCAAATACCTGGTATGATTGCTGGCTATGGAACTCTGAAACCACATCATTTGTTAAATCGGAATCCTTTGCTGAAATTTGTAATCCTGCACTTGACCCAGAGAAAAAATACATTTACTCGTCCGGTGGTGAGGGCTCCTCCAGCCAAAGTTGGCTAATTTATCAGTATATTGATAGCGAGTTTGTTGTTACGAACAGCTTATCCTATAATGAAGTGGTAAATGGGGGCAGCGGTTATCATTTTATAGAACAAAAAAGTACAAATGGTGCTATGGAAATCGTAAGGGATGATATTATGCAAGCAGACGGCTTTGAGGATGCATTATCTATAGCAGGTTATATCGATGACAATTTATGGAAACTGAAAAATTCGCGCTGGTATATGTATGGCGGCCATCATGCTGACCAATGGCTGGAATAAAGTATGAACAGTAACGGAATAAGAGTCAATTAGTGAAAAGAAGACAGGATAGCCTTGACATTGAGGAGATTACATGCTACACTTTGAAAAATCAATTAATTAATAGATAAAGGCAATGAAGAGAAGAGTAATTTTATTGACAACAAGAGAAGAATCACCTTTCTTGTTTTAAGTTCACAGAGAGTCTGTAAATGCTGGGAGCAGATAACTTAGATAAGATGAAACAAGGCTCGGAGCCGCATATGGATCGCTTATTAGCGTGATGTTATGACGTTTGTCCACGTTACAGGACTAGGGTATGAACCATTTTTGGGGGAGTACTTGATAAGGCTTTTCTGGTGACAGAGAAGTGAAATAGGGTGGTACCGCGATCATATTCGCCCCTTGGAATATAATAATATTTCAAGGGGTGTTTTTTATGATTTCAAAGAAATTAATGCCAGGAGAACGTCCTAGTTTTCCTAAAAAAGCAGTAATTACAGCAGGTATGCCATATGGTAATAAAAACCTGCATTTTGGCCATGTAGGTGGTATGTTTGTCCATGCAGATATCTATGCGAGATTTATGAGGGACAGAATTGGTAAGGAGAATGTAATCTTTGTTTCAGGAACGGACTGTTATGGTTCTCCGATTTTGGAAAGTTATCGTAAATTAAAAGAGACCGGTTATGAAGGAACAATTGAAGAGTATGTGGAAAGTAATCATGTTAGCCAAAAAGAAACTCTTCGTAAATATGAAATAAGTCCGAACTTATATGCTGCCTCTGCCCTGGGCAGAAGTGGAGAAATTCATCAGGAGGTTTCCAACTGGCTGTTTGATTCTTTATATGAAAAAGGATATATTAAAAAATACTCGACTCCTCAGTTTTATGATGAAGAATTAGAGGTGTATCTGAATGGCCGGCAGGTTATTGGAAGATGCCCAATCGCAGGCTGTACTTCAGAGCATGCGTATGCAGATGAGTGTTCCTTAGGGCATCAGTATATGCCAAGTGAATTAATCAATCCGATATCAGTTTTATCCGGTAAGAAACCAGCTTACCGTAATGTTACAAACTGGTATTTTGTATTGGAGGATTGCATTGAAGAACTCCAGGAACGTATGACTTTCTTAAGGGCGAATACCAATACTCGTAAGTATCAGTTAAATATTATTGATGAGTTTTTAAAGAAACCATTACTTCATGTACCAAGGAAGTATTTTGAGGATTTGGAGGAATTAGAAGCAAAAATCCCCACTCATACAACAGTGGATGAGGAGAAGAAAAATTCAGTTACCTTTGAATTTGAAACTCTGGATTTAAGGGATGAAGCAAAACAGGTCTTAGATTCCTTAGGAATTCACTATACCGCAGGAAAAACATTGGTTCCATTCCGTTTATCCGGTAATGTGGAATGGGGAGTAAAGGTTCCGGACAAAGAGGATCTCAAGGATCTTACCTTCTGGGTATGGCCGGAGTCATTATGGGCTCCAATTTCCTTTACAAAAACATACTTGGAGTCCATTGGACATTCACAGGAAGAATGGACAGAGTGGTGGAATGGAGAGGATTCTTTAGTTTATCAATTTATCGGTGAAGATAATATTTATTTTTATTCCATTGCAGAAATGGGAATGTTCATGCATCTGCTGGCAGAACAAGGCGGATTAAAGCTTCCGCATGTTATACCAAACCGCCATATTCTATTTATGGATACTAAGGCAAGCAGCAGCTCAGATATTAAGCCGCCAATGGCAGATGAATTATTAGAATTTTATACACCGGAGCAATTAAGGATGCATTTTATTAGTCTGGGACTATCTTCTAAGAGCACAGGATTCAAGCCGCAGGTATATATGAAAGAGGAAGATAGAGTTGGTGTTGACATGGTACTTAAGGATGGAAATCTGTTAACGAATGTATTTAACCGTCTGATTCGATCCTGCTTCTATACAGCACAAACCTATTTTGATGGGAAGATTCCTTCCGGTGAAGTAAGTGAAACAATGAAGAAACTGGTGGAGGAGAAAGTTCTCGAATACGAAAATCAAATGTATAATCACGAGTTTCATAGAATTTCTTATGTGCTGGATGAGTACATTCGTGAAGTGAATAAATACTGGGCGAATCAAATTCGTATTGCAGATACGAATAACGATGATGCACTTCGTAAGCAAACGTTAGTTGACTGTTTCTATGCATGTAAGGTCATTGCAATTCTTGTTCATCCAATTGCACCAACAGGTTGCGAAATGTTCAGGGAATATCTGAACATTGATGAAACACTATGGAATTGGGAATATATCTTTGAGCCGCTGAAGCACTATACTGGAGATTTAGAAAAGCATGAACTAAAATTTCTGGAACCAAGAGTAGATTTCTTCTCTAAATTAGAAGGTCAATATTTAAAATAATAATTAAATTTAAATAATAACTCTATCAAAGTGTCCTCATCAGACCTTGATAGAGTTATTTTGTTATGTTTTTAAGGTAAAATTATGTAACGTTTGTTAGAAAAAACAACACAGTTAATTACATAATATGGTATAATATTCACATTATGGGAATAAATCATGTGAAAGCGCACTTTAATTAAGAATAAAAATAAAATATTCTATCTTTATTTCGATAAACTTAATAAGTGATATTAATGTAATAGATACTTATTCACTGATAATGGTAGAAATAGTTTAATGGGGGTAAAAATGAGTATTGATAAAAAAACATCATTAATTTACTGAATTGGGGGCTCAACCTGTGCAGGAAAGACAACAATCTCAAATATCCTTGCAGCTAAATATGGATTTAAAGTATACCACTGTGACGAATATTTGGGGAAACATTTTGAAAAATCTAATGCTCAAGAACATCCAAATATGAGTATGGAAGTAGTTAGTTATAATGATATACTTAGCATGGAGGCAAAGGATTATTTAAATTGGAGTATAAATGTATTCAATGAAGAATTTACAATGATTTTAGAAGATTTAGAAAAGTTGGCTGACGGTAGACCTATACTTGTAGAAGGGGTTAACTTGCTTCCAAAACTTATTAAGAATGAAATAACTGACATTGACCATGCGGTATGGCTAGTGTCCAATGAAGCATTTTATACAGAATATCAAATGCAAAGAAAAGAAATGTTTGAAAGATTGAAGGAATGCTCAAACCCTGAGCAGGCATTAAAGAACTATATGAGAGATGATTTAGAATTTGGTAAGTACATACTTAATGATGCCCGAAAGTTTAATTTGAACGTATTAGTAGTAGAAAAGGAGAGTGACATTATGAGATATGCTGAAGTCATTTCTTCATTATTTGATAAAGATTTAGTCCAATGAACGGGCATATTAAAATACATATTAAAATACATATTAAAATACAAAGGAGATTAGTGCTATGATCCACAAAGGTACAGTAATGCTTGAAACTGAGAGGTTGATTTTACGGCGGTTTACGATAGATGACCTTGAGCAAATGTTTCGTAATTGTTGGAGCGATATAGAAGTATGGAAGTGGACAAGTTATAAACCGATGCAATCCATTGAGGACGTTATTAATATTGCAGAAATGTTTACAGAGAAATGGCTGGGTGCTTACGACAGACCGAATCGATATAGCTGGGCGATTCAACTCAAAGCTTCAGGAGAGGTGATTGGCAGGTTTTTTGGAATGAATCCGGATGATGAGATAAGTCAAATTGAGTTAGCCTATGAACTTGGCAGAGAATGGTGGAATCAAGGGTATATGACGGAGGCTGTAAAAGCAATTATTGATTTCTTTTTCAAGGAAGTAGGTCTTAATCGAATTTATGCTAATTTTGCAAGCAAAAATCCAGCTTCAGGGAAAGTAATGCAAAAATGCGGAATGACTTATGAAGGAACAATGCGGCAAGCGTTGAAATGTAATAACGGTCTATTTGACAAAGTTAATTATGCTATTCTTGCTGACGAGTATTTTAAATAGAATATATTTGGTTTTTCTCGAGATTCGTTAAAATAAAAAGAAAGAAGTAAAATTATGTTATTTTATTATTAGTTGCATTGACATACAAGAATGTATGTTCTATAATTATTAATACGTACATATGTTCTATATTTTGTGTTTAGGAGGAAAAATCTTGAGTGGAATTAAAAGATACAATATTAATCATGATTATGCTTGGTCTGAGATGGTCGAAGCAGGAGATTTCGTTTTTATGAATTTTTGTGTTGGTAATGTGGGACAATCTTTCGAAGCACAGGTTAACGGAGCAATTGATGACATGGAAAATCGCTTAAAGCAAATTGACTTGACTTTAGATGCGGTTGTAAAGATTGATGTTTTGCTAAGGGATGCTTGGAATATTCCGATTATGGAAAGTGTTTTCAAGCAACGTTTTAATGGGACATATCCGGCAAGAAAAACAATACAGACTGAATTTGCGCATACTGGAGGACCAGATGGGCTGCATATTCAGATTGATGCAATTGCATATAAGAAATAGGAGATAGTAAACCTTATGGATGATGAATTGAAAATTAAAATGTATTCATTTACGGTAGATTGCAAAGACCCGCATGAATTAGCGGAATTTTATGCAACGCTGCTCAAATGGGAAGTAATGCTTTTGGATGAAGATTGGGCATGTGTATGCGCTCCAGGAACCAATCAGGGAACATACCCTGGTATATTGTTTCAACGGAATTTAGAGTATAAACCTCCTGTGTGGCCGGGAGAGCCTGAAGCTCAACAACAAATGGCACATATAGACTTCGCAGTAAATGATTTAGAAAAGGCTGTTCAATATGCAATTCAATGTGGAGCAACTATCGCAGGTGAGCAATTTTCTGATACATGGAAAGTTATGTTTGACCCCGCTGGACATCCTTTTTGCTTATGTCAAATGAAATCAATTATCGAGAGTGACCATTTTGGGTTGTTATAAATTGCGGTAAGAATATCAACGGTGGGACAGTTCAAAAAGGTGTATTATTTAAATGTTAAGTATAATCTGGGTTTCACCTTTTTAAAAAATTGTAATTTTTTCTTGACTTTAACGTCGCGTCAACTTGTATATTAATACTCGGAAGGAGGGATAATCATCGAACTGCAAACCATCAGTCAAGTATCAAAGTACTTTTCAATCTCAACCCGTACACTTAGATATTACGAGCAAATCGGGTTGATTATTCCTGCAAAAAAGGAAGATTCCACATACCGCGCATACGATGTCGAAGCCATTAATCGTCTGCGTCAGATTATTGTTCTGCGTAAACTGCGCATACCGCTCAAACAGATTGCAGAGATTCTGCAAAGTGCAGATGCACGTGTTGCAATTGAAGCCTTTGAACGTAACCTTGCGGATATTGAGGATGAAATAACCGCACTCTCCACAATTCGCAGCGTCATCAAAACCTTTATATCACATTTGAATCTTGGAAACGCGAAATTCGCATTACCGGATGATGAAGGCTTATTAGATATTGTGGATTCATTGACTGTCTCTAAAATTAATTTTAAGGAGGAAAAGTCAATGGAAGAATTAAACAAAGCAAATGAAAGTTTAAGCAAAATGGAGGACAAAGATGTGCGGATTGTTTACCTTCCGCCTATGACCGTGGCTGCTGCTTATGCCTCGGGAGAAGGTTGTGAAGGTAAAGCGAGTGACATGATATCGCAATTTGTAAACGAAAGTGAGTTGCTAAAAATCAAGCCAGATGCCCGAAGTTTTGGTTTTGACTGTTCAAAGGAGGCAGTAGTACTCGGAGAACCTTCGCATGTATATGAGGCATGGGTATCCGTTCCAGACGACTTAGAGATACCCGCACCATTAGTAAAACGAACGTTTGAGGGCGGGTTATATGCCGCACATGTGTTGAGAGCATGGGACTTCCAGGACTGGCGTTTATTAAGAGAATGGGTTAATGCAAGTGATAAATATGATAATGACTTTAATTCCCCTCGATGGATATCGCCGGAAACGCTTGCGGGACAAGGTTTTGAAGAAACATTGAATTTTTATAATTTTATACATAAAGGAAGTAAAATGGAAGATTTACAGCTTGATTTATTATTTCCGATAAAGGAGAAGGTGAATGGAAGTATTTAATATAGGTCAGGTAATACCGTTTGGAGATTATAATTGGCGTGTACTTGACATACAAAATAACACAGCTTTAGTTATAACAGAAGAAATAATTGATCAACGTCCTTACCATGACGCTTATAAAGATATAACATGGGCTGACTGTTCGTTAAGAAAATACCTTAACGGCGAGTTCTATGACAAATTCAACGAAACGGATAAATCAAGAATAGTACCAGTGCTAAACAAAAATCTTGATAATCAGTGGTACGGTTCAAAAGGCGGAGAAGATACGAGTGACAATATATTTTTATTAAGCCTGGAGGAAGTGTGTACATATTTTGGTGATAGCCGTTCAAAACTGTATAACCCTGGAAAAAATCAAAGGTATTGGTTTGAAAGAAAGGATCAAAACAACAGTAAGCGATTAGCAAAGCTTCTGGGTAAAGAATGGTGTTGGTGGTGGTGGCTTCGGTCACCCGGACGCGTTAATGTAAAAGCTGTGTATATCTTCGGGACTGATGGTAACATCGGTATTCAAGGTAACAATATATTGATAGGCAACCTCAGCGATGGCAAATGTACAGGAGGTGTGCGTCCCGCTTTGTGGCTAAAGCTGGAATTGTAAATCTTAGCTCGCTTTTAAAAAGGTTTGATTATAATTACAATATAAGACAATTTAATTTAAAGGAGAATGTAAATGAGTAAATATGAAAATGCCTTAAAACTTATGGAGGAACGTTGTGGGAATGGCAAAGAAGAACTTATTGCTCTTGCGACAATATCACTATCCTCGAACACTGCCGGTAATCCTCGTCCCGCTGCACGTATGGTATGCGCTTATTATGAAGACGGTGTATTTTATGTTTCTACGGACGCAAGAAAAAATAAAATGCTGCAAATAGAGAAGAACAACGAGGTTTCCGTCTGTGGGTTAGATTGGTATGCTTTCCAAGGCACAGCTGAAAATCTCGGTTGGGTTAAGGATGAGAAGAATACGGAAATTAGAGCTAAATTTAAAGAAATCTTCAACTGGTTTGATGAAGTTGGCGACGAAGATAATCCGAACTCAATCGTTCTTCGCATTACTCTCACAGAGGGTACGATTATTGATAATGAAAGAAAATATGATGAAGGACAGTATGAAATTGATTTCATCAATAAAACCGTGAAATAATCTGTAGAGAATAAGTATTTTCTAACTCGAGAACCATTAAGCTGTGTCATAGTTTTAAAAGGAATGCAATAATTCAGTAAACTATATATAAATGGGGAGTGTTTCATGCAAAATACCATTAGTGATATGGCGAGATATATAAAAAATATAATTCCGTCAAATATTCCAGAAACATATACGATCAAAGCTATGTTTGAATACATTTCGGGAAAAGAAAATATAAGAAACGGTATTATTGCTTTTAGGGATCTCCTCTATTTGGTCTGTGACCGTTTAATCGCTGACGGTAGTATATATGACAAACCTGTGAAAATAAAGCAGAATGATGTTTCTCATCCAAGTTTACCGGTAAGTTATCCATTCCTGAACAACGTTAAAAGCATATTATTCAATATGGGATATTATGGAAAACTCGTTGAAAACAATGGAATGATATTGCTTGATGACCTGAAATTACTCACCTCCGTTATAGGTGTGGACGGTGGGCAGATGAAAGCGACAATCTCTGTTCCGAAACTAATGGAAGCATTGAAATTTCTGACTTACTGCGGTATGTATTTTGATGGTATCGACTTAGACGAGCTAACATTAGCTATGTCAAAAGCTGCAGCAATTAAAATCTCATATCCAGATAATCCTGTTATGTTAGTAGGTTTAAAGGTTATGGCGATTGCTCAAAAAGACTTATACTCTAAGGGTAGACATGATATTTTCTTACGGTGTGATTATAGGGTTTTGAAAGAGGAAGATACCGAAGTCATCTCTATCTTGAAAGATTTTGTTGCTCCGTTGCCTGTAGTGGTACAAGATTTCGCTCTGAAACTACATGAGCGTTATCTGGAAGCAGGATTGACGTGTATAGTTGATGTATTCTATCTTGGTATTCGGTTTATCTATTCCTATAAAAATAAAGAAATATGGACGTTTTCAGCAGCACATGAATCCGGTTACAGAATCCTATTTAAGGCACAAAACACACATACATATTTGGATGTTATTGAAACGTTTCCATTGTCTTTACAAGGAATGATCTCCCGGGGTTATGGATGCAACAAGAAATTATTCGGGGAACTCTGCCAAAAAGGTTGTCACGGCTTTAGCTTTCCCTTAGATGATTCAATAATTGATATAGGACAGTATATTGAAATATGGCTTGATAGAGAGGTGTCATGCTTACTAAGAAAAAAGCCTTGAGTAATTGATAACCTGATGAATTAATGCTTTGAGATTCCGAGAAATAATGCTGTGCAGGGGGTAAGATGCAAGTAGGAGATGAAATAGTATTTGGTATGTACGAATGGCGCATACTAGACCTTCAAAATGACAAAGCTTTGATCATAACCAAAGATATTATAGAACAACGCCCTTACCATGATGCTTATAAAGATACGACATGGGCTGACTGTGAATTAAGAAAATATCTTAACGGAGAATTCTATAATAAATTCACTGCCACTGACAGATCAAGGATAATTACAGTAACAAATAAGAATTCAAACAACCCTTGGTATGGTTCAATCGGCGGCGAAGATACACAAGACAACATTTTTTTATTGGACATTGAAGAGGTCGTATGCAGATATTTTGGTGATAGCAGCGCAAATCTGCAAAATCGAAGCCCAAAGCAAAGATATTGGTTTCAAAAAAAAGACAAAAACAATTGTATGCGAATTGCTAGATTTAAAGGTGGTATTTGGTGGTGGTGGCTTCGGTCGCCCGGCCGCTCTAATGTGAGAGGAGTTTACATCCACGGAGACGGTAATGTAGGTATCCAAGGAAACAATATATCCGGATATAACAGCAAAGGTTTCCATTCTTTAGGCGACAATAATGGCGGTGTTCGTCCTGCTTTGTGGCTGAAACTATAATTTGAATTAAATGTAATTCATTACCCCCACAAACATAAACATTTGTGGGGGTTTGTCGCTAATTTATAATATCGACATTACTATTAAAACAACAGTTTAAATTGAAATATTACCCATTAAATGATAATATTATAAGTACATACTTTATCTATATAAATGACGAAATAGAAGAGTAATATGTTGCCTATGATGAACCTTCATGTGTAACCTTAAAACGCATCATTTATTGTCTTGATTATTTTTTAATAAGACAGATGAAGATTTTGTAGGAAAGAATTAGTTATTATATGTCCTAATTGGGGTATATTAAAGTTTAAGCTTATATTAAAGGAGGATTTATCTATGAATAAGTTTAATTTCAATGATTATTTTCACGAACCAGAGGGTAAAATCGCAAAGCGTATGCTTTTCAAAAGTGATAACGTAATTGCCTTTGTTCTAAACATTGCAAAAGGGGAGATATTACCGGGACATACCCATCTAGAATCAACCCTTTTCCTACAGGTTATGGACGGAAATGCCAAGGTTGTCACAGACGGCAATGAAACCTCGTTGCAGGCGGGCGAATTAATGCAGGTTGATGGGCAGGAAAGCTTGCAGGTTATAAACACCGGTGAAGGTGTCTTACGCCTTTTCGTAACAATTTCCCCAATGGGTTCAGAGGCCTTTGCAACAGATGCAAATGTTTAAAAACAAATAATATTCCTAATGAACAAAATCGCTAGAATCTACTCTAATAGGCAAATTATTAGCGATTTTGTTCATGTAAGGATTGAGTGTCATAAGAGTTAATTGAGCTTTTCATCACATTACAGGATGTAAGCTACTTGGAGGAAAAATAATGATTTACTATAATAAAGATAATTTAACTTTACGTTCTATGAAAAAAAATGATATCGAATATCTAGTTCTTGGTTTTGCAGAGCAAGGATGGAATAAACCATATGAACAATTTCTTGAGTATTACACTCAGCAGATAAATAATGAAAAGCAAGTTATTATAGCTGAAGTTAATGGTGATATTGCTGGATATGTTACACTGCTTCCTTGTGCAAAAACAGGACCTTTTGCAAATAAAAGCATACCAGAAATAGTTGATTTTAACGTACTAATTAAATATCAAAAAAAGGGTATTGGTAATAAAATTATGGACATTACAGAGGATCTTGCTAAAAATATAAGTGATTATGTTTCTTTATCAGTGGGGTTACATAGTGGATACGGGACTGCCCAGAGAATGTATGTTAAGAGAGGATATATTCCAGACGGTACAGGGATTTGGTATTATGATAATCAATTGGAACCCAATTCTAAATGTGAAAATAATGATGAGCTAACTTTATACTTCCTTAAATCGCTTATTAATTAGAGAATCTTTCGTTTGGAACATTTCCAGATTATGAACTAAAGGAGCATAATTTGTGTATCTAAAATTATTTGTATCGGGAGCAATATATTATGAATGGAAAAAGAATTCTTATTAAAATTTCTGGAGAGACACTAAGTGGCGATGGTTTATCAATCTATGATAAAACTATCATAGATAATATATGTAATGAAATAATTAAAGTAAAAGAAGAGGGTTATCAAATAGCTATAGTTGTTGGAGCAGGTAATTTACTAAGAGGTCGTGATGCTGAAAACTGGGGAATAGATAGACCGGATGCTGATGAAATGGGGATGCTATTTACAGTAACAAATGCACTTATGCTTCGCAATAAGTTAAGTAAACTTGGTATATCCTCTATGGTCATGACACCAATGCTATTAGGAGGGATTTCAACCATCTACAACAGGAAAGATGCTATAAAGATGTTAGAAGATAATAATGTAATTATTTTTGGTGGTGGAATAGGCAATCCCTTTATATCAACTGACTATCCAGCAGTACAAAAAGCAATTGAAATTGAAGCAGATATGTTGTTAATGGCAAAGAATATAGACGGAGTATATGATTTAGACCCACGTTTTAATAAAAATGCAAAACGGTATCGACAGGTAAGTTATGATACTTGTGTTTCTAATAAGATTAAAGTATGTGACGCATCAGCGTTTATGTTAGCAGAGGAATTTGGAGTTACTATGTATTTATATGATGGAAAAGAGAGAAATGTAATTTTCAATATTGTCAAGGGTAAGAATATCGGTAC